>CAYMNM010000007.1:0-25019 GCA_964391795.1 uncultured Anaerolineaceae bacterium
CTATTCTTTTTGGTGGAGAATATCCCCTTGAAACACCGTCACGGCCTTGCCACCCAAGTACACGCGGTCTTCTCCCAGCCGCACCCAGAGTTCCCCGCCACGCTTACTGGCCTGGAAGGCGTGAAATTCTTTCTTACCCAGACGCTCTGCCCAATAAGGCGCCAGCGAACAGTGCGCCATGCCGGTTACCGGGTCTTCTGGAATGCCGGTTTTGGGTGAGAAGAAGCGTGAAACAAAATCAAATTGCTGCCCATCGTGCGCTGTAATCAACACATCTTCATAAGGCAGTTTGTTAATGCGGGTGAAGTCCGGTAAAAAGTTAGTCACCATTTTCGGGTCTTCAAGTTCCACCATCAGCAGGCTGCCGTCAAACTCTGCCAGCGCCTTGATGGGAATCTCGAGAAGTTTCTCAATTTCTGGGTCCATGGCGATGGTTTTTGGATCACGGCGGGGCATATCCAGCTCGATGGTTCCGTTTTGGAACGACGCGCAGATGGGGCCGCTTTTGGTGTAGAAGGTGATATGTTCATCCGGTTCGTAAAAACCGAATTCAAAGAGTATGTGAGCGCTGGCAAGGGTGGCGTGGCCGCATAAATCTACTTCAGTCGTGGGGGTAAACCAGCGTAGATGATAACCATCCCCTTCGGCTACCAAAAATGCTGTTTCTGAAAGGTTCATTTCTGAAGCAACAGATTGCATCCAGGCTTCACTGCGGGCCTTTTCGAGGATAATCACGGCAGCCGGATTCCCTTTCAAGGGAGAAACGGTAAAAGCGTCGACCTGATAGAACGGTATCTTCATCTCGCAACTCCTTATCGTGATCTGATTCTAATATAAAAAACCGATTATGTCGCCTTGTATATTTGCTTATTCCTGATTAAGAGCGAATAATCTCGAAAATTCGCCAAGCAAATCGCCAAGGTTGCGTAAGTAAACCCTACCAATCTTCCCAAACAGGTTCTGGGTATACAGTAAATTGATCCCTGCGGCTTTTAGGTATAATGGAAAGGTGAAAAGTATGAAGAAACTTATACTAATTATCTCAATTTGTCTGTTAATTTTGGGCAATCTGGTTGTGGCAGAGCCGGTTATGGCAGCTGAAAGCAAACCCGGCACTTCCTTTTTTGATCCGCCTCTCTGCGTGCCTGGCAATTACCTCAAGTCTCCGGCCAGTTGTGTGGCCATGGGCGCCTCACAGTCCATAAAAGCCCAGGCTGAGACAGGAGTGCCTTATCCCATCCCTCCCATGCCTACCATTCCCCTTGACCCAAAGATGACAGATTTACCAGTCTTTGTGGCCAAGGTGGAAGAAGGCGGGGCGTTACCGGTTTACCCCAGCCTAGATGCTGCCAAAGCCGGAAGCCCCGTCATTCGTACCATCCAGGCCGGCCCCATGCGTTACGTGACAGCGGTAAATACCCGCGACAACTTTGTGCAAATGGAAACCGGCGAGTGGGTGGAAGCCAAGATTATCTACTCGTGGAACCGCTTTCAGGGACTGGCTTTCAGTCAGACTCCCAAGTATGACATCGGTTGGATGGTGAACCCTTCTCCCGTATATTCAACACCGAGTTTTGCCAACCCTATTCCGGGGATTGAATATGAAAAATATAAATCCTTTTGGATATTCAAAATGGAAGAAGCTGAAGGTTACGAGTGGTACCTGGTGGATGAGAATACCTGGGTGCCTTCTCTCAAATCCCGCCGCTTTCACCCTGATACTACCCGACCCCCGGAAGTAAAATCCGACCGGTGGATCAGTATTGATCTTGAAAACTTTGTGCTTGGGGTCTACGATAAAGGCCAGCTGGTCTTTGCCACGCTCATTTCTACCGGGCGCTTCCCATATTACACGGTAACTGGAACCTTCAAAATTGACCGGATTTACGACAAAGTGACTATGCAGGATTCTTATGAGCCGGATCGGTCAGATTATTACCAGCTACAAGGTGTGCCCTGGGCACTCTTCTTTCACCTGAACACGGCTTTACACGGCGTATACTGGCCTACCATGTTGGGCTTTCAGATGTCACACGGTTGCGTCAATTTGACCACTGGCGATGCCAAGTGGATCTATGATTGGGCAAAAATGGGCGATTACGTTTATGTATTTGGTGATAATACCAAAGGCGATTGGACCCAGTGATAAAATTAGATGCCAGAAACGGCATCTTTTTTTCAGCATATCGAAGTCCATCGGTCTATATTTGTTACCTAACTGAATTTAGTTGTCCGCTTTCACAAACTTTAACTTAGATCTATTTACATTTGGAGGTTTCAGATGAAGAATAAAATTGGCATCACAGTCACGGTATTGATATTAATTGTTGGTCTGACTGGCTGTGGAAAATCTGTTGTCATTCAGGATAGCGGCCCCGCGTTGCAGAAGGAGTTTGAAGTCAGTCCCTTTTCAGAGATTCATCTTAAAGGTGGTGGCATCGTCCGTTTGGTTCAGGGAGACTCCAATGGCTTAACGGTTGAAGCTCCCCAGAGTATTATGGACGAGCTGCAGGCAAAGGTCGACGGAAAAAAATTAACGATTGGCTACAAAAACAGCACGATTGCCTTCACGACCAACAGGGATGTCATTTTCACGATTACCTTTACTGATTTGGAAGAATTTGTGCTGGATGGGGGTGCAGAAATCATAGCCGAAACACTCAATGTAGATAGACTTTCAGTCATTCTTAATGGTGGAGCAAAACTCGAATTCGCTGACCTCAATGCCAATACCCTGCAGATTTCCATCAATGGCGGGGCTTCCGTGAATATTGCTGGTAAAGTAACCGAACAGAGTGTAGAAATCGCCGGGGCTGGAGCCTATTTAACGCCAAATCTGCAGTCTGAAAGTGCTTCGGTAGAATTGGATGGCGCAGGCACAGCGGAAGTTTGGGCAAAAACCAACCTGGATGCACGCCTTACCGGTCTTGGTAAGATATCTTACTGGGGCAACCCGGAAGTAAAGCAGACGATCACAGGCCTGGGAGAAATTGAGCGCAAAGGAGATAAATGAGCCTGCCTTAACCAAATTAGACATAAGGGCCGGCGGACAATTTTCCACTGGCTCTTGAGTTGAAGGCAGTTAGTTATGATGATGAGTTCAAAAAAAAGAGGCCGCAAACGCGGCCTCAATTTGTAGGGACTTAGAAGCGGTAGATCTTTTGATATTTATCACTGAGATATTTGATGTAATGGTCCGGGTTTAAGCTTTCACCGGTCACCCGCTGTAGCAAATCCTGCGTATCGTAGCGGCTACCTGCCGAGTGCACATGCGTAACCAACCAGTCCAAAATATCTCTGAATTTACCCTGCCGCAGTTGATCATCCGTGTTCGGCAGGTCTTTACGTAACTGATCCCACCATTGGGCGGAAATCAGGTTACCCAAGGCGTAAGTGGGGAAATATCCCATCATGCCACCAGACCAATGCACATCCTGCAGGCAACCCAGAGTGTCGGTAGGGGGCACAACGCCCAGGTAATCTCGCATACGTTCATTCCAGGCTTCGGGCAGGTCCTTGGTGTCCAATTTTCCATCCAGCATGGCAATTTCGAGTTCCATACGAAGCATGATGTGCAGGTTATAAGTGGCTTCGTCAGCTTCAGTACGGATGAATGATGGAGACACCTTATTGACTGCACGCCAAGCTTGTTCCAGGCTGACGTTTTCGAGCTGGGTGGGGAATTCCATCTGCATTAGGGGGTAGACAAATTCCCAGAAGGGGTACGAGCGGGCTACCATGTTCTCCCACAGGCGCGATTGGGATTCGTGCACACCCAATGAGATAGCCTGGCCGAGGGCGGTTTCCTTCCAGGCACGGTTCATACCTAATTCGTAAAGGGCATGCCCGCCTTCGTGGACGGTGCTCATGAAGGCAGAAAGTACCTGGTTGCTGTGGTAATGTGTGGTAATGCGCACATCATCCAGGTCAAACTCTGTTGTAAAGGGGTGCTCGGTCTCGTCCAAACGGGTACGGTCAGAGGGCAAGCCCATCAGTCGGGTGATGAAGGTGTTGACACGTTTTTGATTTTCAATCGGGAAATCCTTTTTAAACATGGAATCATCTACCTGTTCAGAGGCAGCGATTTTCTGCAGAATTTCCACTTGCCGCGGCCGCAAGGCGTCAAAGATCGCCTGCACTTCCACTTTTTTCATGCCCGGTTCATAGTTATCAAGCAAGACATCGTAAGGATGGTCATAGGGTTTAAAGAATTCCACAATGCGCAAGTTCAAATTGACGGTCTTTTTCAAGAAGGGTTCAAACTTCGCGTAGTCGTTGGTTTGCTTGGCTTCCAACCAGGCACTGTGGGCCTGCGCGCCCAGAATGGCGGCCTCAATCACCAATTCCTTGGGGATTTTAGTCTCGCGGTCGTAAGCCTTTTTAGTCAGCTTGACTTCCCGGGCCAGTTCATCATCTGCGTCCAAATCCGGAATTTCGGATACCAGGTCATAGATGACTTTACCGGCTTCTTCAGAGGTGGCTTTGTCGTGAATGATGCCACCAAGCAAAGCCATTTGATTAGCCCGCCCTTCAACACCCGCCTTAGGCATGTAGACCTGTTGGTCCCAGCCAAGCAAAGCCATGATTCCGCTGAGTTGGCTAATCTCCTGGTAGGTCGCGCGTAATTTTTTCAGATTTTCTTCAATTGTCATTAAATTCCTCAAACTTTAACTGCCCGATTAGACGATTCTCCAGCGCAATTCTTGGCCGTCCAAGGCGCGCAATACTTCTTCAGCGATGTCACGTGCCACACGCAATTGGGCTTCTTTAGTCTGGGCACCGATATGGGGGGTGGCAATCACTTTGGGGTGATGGATCAATTTCCAGTCTGTGGGTGGTTCTTTTTCGAAGACATCCAGGGCAACTCCGGCTACCTTACCAGATTCGAGCGCTTGTAGCAGGCATTCTTCGTCGATAACACCACCACGGGCTGCATCAACAATTCGCACACCGTTTTTCATCTTACCGAAAGAGTCTTCGCAGACCATGTGTTTAGTTTCAGGCGTCAGTGGCATGTGGATGGTGATGAAGTCGCTCTGGGCATAAAGCTCATCCTGGCTTACTTTCTCAGCACCGTTGGCGCGCATATAATCGTCATCGCGGTAGGGGTCAAAAGCAACCACGCGCATGCCCATGCAGGCAGCGTACTTGCCGGTAAGGCGACCAATGTTGCCATAGCCCAGTACACCCAGGGTCTTGCCCATCAGTTCGATACCTTCAAATTCCTTCTTGGCCCAAATGTCAGCTTTCATGGTTGCATCAGCGCGAGGCAGTTCACGGGCTAAGGCAAAAATCATGCCCATCGCCAGTTCAGCAACAGCTTCTGAGGTAGCTGTCGCAGCATTCACAACAATCACGTTGTTTTCCTTGGCTGCCTTAAGGTCAATATTGTCCACACCAACACCCATACGGCCAACGACCTTAAGGTTTTTGGCGGCTTTGATGAGATCTGCGGTGACCTTGGTACGTCCGCGCACGATAAGCGCGTCCGCTTCGGGGATAACGGTTAAGAGTTCTTCGGCTTCAATGCCTTTTTTATCGACTACGGTGTTATTGAGATTGATTATCTCTTTGCCATTTGCTTCAAGACCATCAGTAACAAATACTTTCCAAGCCATTTTATTCTCCTATTGATGTGATGTTGTGATTTATTGTACTATCCTTAGCATCCTAAAGTCGCCTTTTCGCACCGTTATGCCAATTGCGTCAAGATGCTCCAAAAAGGCAGAAGCATATTTGCGGCTGGTGTTGAATCTATCCCTGAAATTTGCCAATGTAAGGCTGCCCTGGCTGCCCAAGCTCTCTTGAACCCAGCTTTTCATCGTCTGGTAAGCTTTGGGACTAAAGAGGATTTCAGCTGATACCCTTACCAATTGGCCTGAGCCAATCAACCCATCAATCAAATCTGCCCCAAGAGCTTCTTCAAGTTGTTTTTGATCAGGTGGGTTGTAAGGGTTGGAGGTAAATTGGGCCAGAAACGGAGCAGCCAATTTCGACTGGGCATCATTTAGCTTAATTTCGTGCGTTCCAGCGGCAATAAAGCGACCTGAATCGCGCAGGGTGCCTTCCGCTTCCAGGATTTTCACAAACAACTCAAAATTATCCTTATTGAGCCCCAGGTTGTTCCTAAGTTCTTCGCGGGGTAGACCAAGTTTCATCGGGTTGCTTTTATGGAAAACCTCAAGAATTTTGAGGAAAGCTTCTTTCTGCCGTAAAAATGAAGCCCTGCCCAACATCACTATGTCTTGCGGGTTGCTCTCGTTCAGAACAACCAATTCATCTTCAGCTTCCAGGCTAGTCAAGATCTCTTGCAGTTCTTGATTGCCAAGGTGCAGTTGGGTTGCAATCTTTTGGGCTTTAAGAGGGCTGCCGCTGTTGAGCAGATCAAGAACACTCCGGGTGGAACTGCTGGCAGCCAAATTTTCAAGTTGCTCCAATGTGAGCGAGTCAAAACGTTTATAGCGTCTTTCAGGGTGTGGGTTAAGCACTTCGCCGCCGCCTAAAGTGACAGATGGCGAAGCTTGGCGTATGATCACCCGATCACCCCGGGCAGCTACAATCGGCTCTTGCAGACGAATCTGCAGATAGGCCTCGCCGCCTGGCTCCAGTGCCTCTGTTCCCAGTAGACGGATTTGCCCCTGCACTTCAGTTGCTCCGATAAAAAGTTTACATGCCTGGTTGTGGCGGATGGCATCTGGCAATGTTTGTAGAGCCCTGATATGCAAATCAACCATATTTGTAGCAAGATAATCACCCGGATGAACAATCACATCCCCTCGACGAATTTCGTCTTTGCTGATTCCACTCAAATTTAATGCTGCTCTGAAGCCGGGCTCCACCTTCTGAAGTTTGTGTGAGTGGTTCTGTATCCCGCGAATACGGCCCTGTTTTCCTCCGGGAAGACAAACAACCTCTTCGCCCAGGCTAAAACTGCCATCCAGGAGGGTGCCAGTAACAACCGTTCCAAAGCCTTGCAAAACAAATACACGGTCAACGGGCAATCTGGGTTTGCCCAAATTCTGTTTGGCAGGGGTTTGTTTGAGCAATTCGGCAAGTTTGTTTTTCAGTTCTTCCAAACCTTCGCCTTTGGTTGAAGATACGCGCACGAATTCGGCGTTTTTCAAGCTGGTTTCTGATAGAAGTTCGCGGATGTCCATCTCGACCAGGTCCAGCCAATCGGGGTCTGAAACAAGGTCAATCTTGGTCATAATCACCAGACCCTTTTCAATCCCCAATAAATCAAGGATCGCCAGGTGTTCGCGGGTCTGTGCTGAAACACCTTCATCCGCGGCAATCACTAACAAAACTGCATCAATGGAGCCAATACCCGAAAGCATATTGCTGATGAAGTCAATGTGCCCGGGCACATCCACGATACCAATGGTTTCACCTCCTGGCAGCGCCATGGATGCAAAACCAAGCTCGATTGTCATCTCACGGTCTATTTCTTCTTTTAACCGGTCCGGGTGTTTACCAGTTAAGGCTTGAATCAGGGTCGATTTGCCGTGGTCTACATGGCCGGCAGTGCCGACTATGTGCATGCTTAGCCCTTCTTATCCATGAGCGGGGCTACCGCTTGGATGGATTCTTGATAGGCCATCAGGATACTCTGAACGTGTTTTACGGTTTCCTTCGTCAGACGGTCAAGCTCATCACGGGTAATCTGGGTGATATCACCCAATTCCTGCAGTTGACGGTGCGTTTCTTCAAGTTCTTGGTTTATCTCGCGCGAGGCTTCTTCCTGACCCAGCATGTAGTTCGTCCAACGTTTCAAATCATCCGATTTAAAACCAGTCCACTCCTGGCGGAAGCGTTCGTCATTAAGGCGTTGAATTTCGCTGATTTCGTTAATCCGGCGCTCAAAGCGTTGCGTAATTTCATCCACATTTGCCACGGCAGAGCCAACCGCCTTGCGTGACTTTTCAAGCTCATCCATCTGGAAGTTCAGCGAAAGGTTAACCTTTTCGATTTCGGAGAAGCGGGCTTCCCAATTCTTGAATATTTTCTCTTTATCCACCAGGGTGCTATTGACCTGATCAATGAATCCCGATTGAGCTTCCTTGCGGTCTTTTTCGAAGGTTTGCAATTCCGCGATGCGCCCGTCCAATTGCCTAAAGGAGTCATTGAAGGCATCAAAGCGAGAGCGGGTCTCTTCCACGCGTTTCCGTACTGATGCAACTTCCCCTTGTAGGTCAGTCAATCGCTTGGCTTCCTGACGTCGATTTTCTTCCAGCAGATGCAGCGAGCGCCGGTAATCTTCATCAAAGCGGCCGACATCCAGGATCTTGACCTTCAATTCTTCAATCAATCTTGCCAAGCGGGCATCTTCAACTTTGTAAGTTTTGAGTTCGTTTCGGATGGGTTCAAATTGCTCAGTAAAGGGATAAATATCTGCCAGACTGCGCTTGGTAGCTTCGATTTCGAGTTTCAAGCGTTTTTGGGCTTCAGTCAGGTTGGCATCAGCACGCTCATTGACATCTCGAATTTGCTTGGTCAGGTCAGTGTTCACGCGTTCGATGCGGTTATCGTATTTATCCATGCTACTGATCTGATTGGTCAGCTTGGTGATGGTTACTTCCATTTCTTTGATTTGCTTGCGCAGGGTAATGTTTTCACCTTCAACTACGGTCAATCGGTTTTGCAGAGAGGCAAGATTGGTTTTGTCACTCCGGCGTTCGTTGTCCAGCCATTCCACACGTTTTTCAAGTTGTTCAAATCCGTTGTATTCGTCCATGTTGCCTACCTTATTTGGTCACATGATTATAAAAGAGAATCCCTTATGCCGCTAACTGGCACTGCTAAAAAAGCAGGAAAGGGCTAATGATTTCGAGAAAGCGGGTCAGGAATACGTGTGGGAAAAATCCTAACACGAGGATGAGGAGTATGCCAATCAACAAGCCCATTAATGCTAACCGGGGATGGGGCAAATCCAGTTCCAGGGTTGGCGTTACTGTCAATGGGTCACGTGGGGTTAGCATAGCCATAATCAATCTCAAGGAGAAGGCCAAGATGCCAAGAGCGCCAATCCCTAACAGTATCCACTCCCAGGCCGTGCCAATTGGCAGGGAGAACCAGACCAGGCGCTTGACAGGGAAAAGTGCCAGGATAGGCAAACCTAAAAGGCTTACCTGGCCAAGTATCATGCCCAAACTGAGCAAAGGCTCGTCACGAATGAATCCGTTTAGATTGTTGAGTTCATGGGAACCCTCTGGATACCTGGTTTCAAGGATGGATAGGCAGTAAGCCCAGAACCAGAATGAAACTATTCGTGGAAGCAATATCATGGCAAGGGTATTCAGTCCGTTTGCAGGGGCAAGGCCAATAATTAATAGAGTGTACCCAGACTCTGTGAGGTAGAGATATGCAGTTTGTCGCCTATAGTTTTTCTGGAAAGAGCCAAAAACCCCTGCAATGGCAATAATAAACAGACCAAAGTACTTCATATTATCAAACAAGCCTGGCAAGTTTTTTAACCAGGAGAAGCGGTCGATAAATACCAGCATTAGAATTGGAAACGTGATTTGCATGCCTGTCAACAAGAAACTGACTGGCCAGGGGTGGTTATCCGTGAATAATTCTGCCATCCAGACATGGAATGGGAAAGCAGGAAACCAAAGAACAAAACCCAGAAGCACCATGGCTGACCCGCGCAGGATCATGGGGTTTGAAATTTGCACAGTCGAGACGCCTGCTAACATCCAGGAGCTAAGCAGCACCAGGACCATGGCCGCGGTTTGTAGCACAATAAAATGCAGGATGCCTCGTGTGGTTCTGGTTTTCTTTTCCAAAAGTAGGGGAATTGCCAGAAGCGCCAGAATTTCAAAGATAACCGCTGAGTAGAGGAAAGGATCAACGGTCACCATCATCACCATTAACGCGGGGATGATGAGAGTCATGGCATTAAAGTTGGCCTTAATCTTAAAAAGTTCGCTGGAAATTGACCATAATAAACCACACAGATATGCCAGACCACAAAAAGAAAATAAATTGGGTGGCAATTCGAAAGACCTGCCTAACAAAACCAAGCTTGTTTTAATTTCGTAAGGTTTGTCCATCCACTCCAAAATCAGACCTCTGGGCGCAATCATGGCTGCCAGAACCAAAGCGATCAATATGAGGCTGCTTATAACCAGGCTGAGCCTGCGTAAGTGGCTAAAAACAAGCATTATTGTGCCGGCAACTAATGGAAAAAGGATAAAAATAATAACGGAGTTGATCATAAACTACCCTTCTCCGCCGAGAAAATGTAAGGAGCAGCCAGTGCCAGGCCCAATTTAATGACCGTTAAAAAACCTTCGAGCAAAGCGGAATATTCCAATGAGGCGTAGAGCAACTCAAAGCCAGCTAAAAAACCGAGTAAACCAATCATAACGTAAAAAGGTTCAGCTTTCAGCCCCAATTGCAGCAGAGATATTGCCATGATACTTAGTGAACAAAACAGCAATGCCTGTGGGCTTCTTGGGAACATGCTTGCTTGCGCTTGTGGTAAAAAAATCAATATAAAGAGAATTACACAGATACCCGTAAAAGCTCTGAAGAATTCACCTTCCCGAAAGGGGGAGAAAGGCTCTACGCCTTGCAACAGATCGAGGCTATGAAGGCTGTACGCAATGATGCCGACTGAAACAAGGCCAACAATGAGCTTAATAATGGCCACGCTTACGATCCAGACGTTCAATAACACAATGAACATAGCTATAAGCTGTACGCTTAATCCAATCAGGTTATTCAACCACTTACGCCGTACCAGGTTGTAAAGTGCGCACAAAACAGCGATGATCGCAGGGATGAAAGAGAGTGTCAGCGTCATGGCAGCTGAATCCCTGTTACAAAAAGCGTAAAGAGAATGACGATGAAGACAAGGTACCAAATGGTACCACCTTCACCTTCAAGTATGTTGGTGAGGAATTGACCCGTTTCACGCAGAGGTTTTACCAACCACAAACCCAGACTGTATACCCACGAAAGACTGAAGACGGACTGCACACCGTTGAAAAGCCAATTTAGAAAACGGTAGCCTGGTATCTTCTGTCGGTAGCTGGTAAATGGTGGTCTAAGACCCAGTTTCAAACCAACGCCCAGGAGTATGGCAAGGATAGCCAGACTGATGGCTGGCGGCAGCCATGGAGACATCCGCAGGCTATCTGGCCGGCCAATGATTCCCAGGGTGAAAATCGACCCCAGGATAAGGATAAGACCTAATGGGAAAGTGATTCGTACATGTTTATCAAGGCCTGTAATGGTGCTACTGGCTTCCAAACTATAACGCAAATATCCTGCCATCAAAAAAGCATGAGCAAAGATAAAAACAAAACCCGTCCAGGTAAATCCAGTACGAGTCAAGCCTTCCCACCCCAACCCAGCGGGCGTGTATGGCAGTGCTATCAGCCCAATCAAGGCAATAAGTGGCAAAAAGTTGATGCGTCGGATGGGCGGTTCGAAGAGGAAAAGTTCACCGCCCACCAGTAAGAGCGTCAGTCCCCAGGCTTGTCCGGCTTGCGCGTTGCCGTTCAAAGCTGATTGAACCACAAATGCTGATAGGGCAATATTCCAATAAGGTCTGGCCAGGGCTAGGCTTTCCCTTGTCATCCAGATGACAGAAGCATAAAGAGCTGCTAGCAAAGCAAACCAATGCAGAATATTGATCAGGCTTCTGGATAGGGTCAGGAATTCACCCGGCAAATACGCAATCAATGTCAAGGCAGAAATGATCGGGGCTAAGCGGCTGAGAACCGAAATCCCATATGGAACTTTTTCATTTGTAAGAAACGGGATATAAATTGGCAATACACCCAGGCGTAGTGCCGCAGCCAATAAAAAATAAAGGCTGGCACTACTGGGAATTTCAGCCAGGGTAAAGTCAGGCTTGACCTGCCAGGCCGCAACTGTGGCAAAAATCAATGCAAATACACTCAACAAGCGCAATCCCAGGGCTGAAATCAACCTGCCATGTTTGCCACCAAAGGACTGCATCCGCAGTAGATAGGTGAACTCAACGATGTCGATTACAGCCCAAGCGCTTACCATCGTTAATGGATCGCCTGCTGTAATGGCAACCAGTTGCAGACCACCCAGCCCGAGAGCACCTGCCCAAGGCAAAGTACTCTCCGGGTTTTTTGAACGGCTGGGATCAGTGATGATTACCGCGCTGAGCAAGGTGGCCAGAGCCACTGCATAAGGCCAACTTTGATAGCTAATCTGTAAAAAAGGAGCGTTGTGGTATACGGATTGAGGTGTCCAGTTCAGCAGACGAAATTCGGAGGGCAAAAATAGTCTGAGGAAGTAAACCAGGCCGAAAGCAAGCAGACAGATTAATACAGAGGTAAGCCAGGCCAGGTAAATGCGTTTTCTCGAACGGCCTAATAGAAGCACAATCAATGAACCGCCCGTCAACAGGGCGATACTCACAAATAACAGCATCGCTTAATTGTAATTGAATGTACTTAGAGAATTTCTCCGCTTTTTCGCTTGAGAATATTACCGCCACCGCGCTTGCCTAACCAATTGCCATTATTGACGATCTGCTCACCTCTCAGATAAACTTGCTTGGGAAACCCCTTGAGTTTCCAACCTTCGTAAAGATTGTAATCGGTACGGTGTTGGGCAAGTTTTACCCCATATTCCAGTTCCGTAGAAGGGTCCCAAAGTGCCAGGTCAGCGTCAGAGCCGACCGCGATGGTACCTTTTTGTGGGTATAAGCCAAATATTCTTGCCGGATTCGTTGCAGTAAGAGCAACAAATTGGCTTGGGCTGATGCGCCCTGCCGTCACAGCGTGAGTCCAGAATACTGGCAGACGGTCGCCAACACCGGGCAGACCGTTGGGGATCTTGGTGAAGTCTCCCTTGCCTAATTCCTTGCCTGGGATGGCTACAGACTCACCCTCATAGAGGATGGGCTTGCTGCCATCGAAGAAGAATGGGCAATGGTCCGTTGCCAATACCTGGATGGTGCCATTCTCCAACCCATCAAAGAGCCTGTCTCCGTCTGCCTCGGTGCGCATGGGTGGCGAACAAATCCATTTGGCGCCATCCGGCCTTTCCAGGTCTTTTTCAGTAAAGAAGAGGTATTGGGGGCAGGTCTCGCCCATACATGGGAGCCCCTTCCCGCGTGTATAAGCTAACTGGTCGACTTCGCCAGCTACGTTCATGTGCACCAGGTACACAGGCGCATCCGCCATAATGCCAAGCGCCTGGGAGCGCAGCGAAGCTTCCACTTCACCCCAACCGGGGCGCGTGCGCGCGTGCCAGATGGGGCTCTTATTACCGGCTTCGAGGGCTTCAGCAATCAGCACTTCAATCACATCACCGTTCTCAGCATGCACCATAGTCAGGATTCCGGCGTTCCCTGCCACCCGCATGGCCTTGAAAATATTGCCATCGTCCAGGCGCAGTCGGCCATTATAGGCCGTGAAGACCTTGATGCTGGTCACTCCTGCCTTTGGCAGGTCTTTTAGTTGGCCAGCTACCTGGTCGTCGTAGTAAGTAATGTTGGCATGGGCGCTGATATCCACCGCTGCCTTGGCGGCTTTGGCCTGCCAGGCGTCAATATTCTTGAACAAATCGTGGTCATCCTGCGAGATGAAGTCGATAACCGTGGTTGTACCTCCGAAGGCAGCCGCTTTGGTACCGGTGTAGTGGTCATCTGAAGAGACTGTGCCAAACATGGGCAGGTCCAGATGCACGTGTGCGTCCACGCCGCCAGGCAGGATCAACATGCCTGTGGCATCAACGATTTCAGCATCTTCAATCTGCAGGTTTTCAGCAAGCGCGCTGATTTTTCCAGCTTCCACCAGGATATCAGCGACCTTCATTTCAGTCGCGGTGACTACAGTACCATTTTTGAAGAGCTTTTTCATGTGGTCTCCTTCTGACTGTCCTGGCCGCTGAATAGGGCCAAAATAAATGGGTCGATTGGAATTTCTGGCAAGGCTTCTGCCACATATTCATTAGTTCGGAGGGCTTTATCGCGCAGGACCTTCCAGATGAGGTCCCGTTCATCGTCATGTACCGGTAGATCAGCTAATTTTTGGGCCTTATTGACCCGCCCTATGGTCGTATAAAAAAAGGTGATGCGTTTCCAGCTTTCTGCTGGGATGGGTTGCTCGAGCTTGATCAGCGGCCCCAGCTGCAACTTGAAGTATTCATCGTTGGCGTGGGGATGCTCTGGCTGGTCACGAAGCAGTTCTTTGCGCGTAGTTAACTCGTGCCCCTTTAACTGGGCAATCTGGCGGATCTGCCAGCGTTCATTTTTTGGGAAGTTCCCGGTTTTGTAAAAAGCGATGTAATCAACCGAGATAATCTTGGGTGCGCTTTTTAGTGGAATGCGATACCAACCCAGCACGCGCGCGATCTCCAAGTCTCGTGGCTCAGGAATGATGGCCACGAGAACCAGATCTGTTTCGGGAATCCCGCGCGTGCCAGACATCTTATTTCAGTTCTACCGCCGCCTCTGCGTTAAAGGCTTCAATCAACTTGTCGATTTCTGGAACTTGGGCTTGGATTTCGGTCCAATAGTCGTCATCATGCCATTGAGCAAGGATTTCTTCATAAGTCTTGCCCTGTTGTTCCACCCAGGTGTAATACTTGAGGTTATGGATGCGTTTGCGATCCCAGTAGCCCAATTCTTGCATATTGTCAGTGCGCTCACCCTTGAGATAGCGGGCGTCATCGGCAATGGCTGATTTTTCATCATACTTACCAAACTCAGCATGCATCTCTTCAAGCCGGCTTTCATAGAGCTCCATTGAATCCGTCAGGACTGTAAAGACGACATCCTTACTGGAAAGTTCATTGAATTTCGCGAATTTTATCGCTGAGAGCAGGTTGGAAATGCTCGAGAAACCGAGCAAATCGAGCTGATTGACAATATCCTCATCAACGCCGCTGTTAATCAAGTGTTTGCGCCCGGCGCGTTCGTTGAAGAGCCTGGCCAGTTTGACCACAGCTTCGTCATCGATGGCAGTGATAAAGTCAGTATTTTTTATGTTATGCACCCAAGGCACGTGCTTATCGCCAATGCCCTCAATGCGATGGGCACCAAAGCCGTTATTGAGAAGCGTTGGGCACTGCAGAGCTTCACTGGCAACAATTTTTGAAGTTGGAAATTGTTGTTTCAGGTAATCGCCCGCGGCAATTGTGCCTCCGGAGCCAGTGGCTGAACAGAATCCGGCTAAACGGCTGTCATCATTTTTTACATTTTCAAATAGTTCAACCAGTGCTGGTCCGGTGATGGTATAGTGCCAGAGGTAGTTGCCCATTTCGTCAAACTGGTTGAAAATCATCAAGTCCTGGCCAGATCGTCTTAACTCCCAGCATTTGTCAAAGATTTCTTTGACGTTGGATTCTGTGCCTGGGGTGGCAATGACCTCATCTGCCATTTCATGTAGCCAATCAAAGCGTTCGCGGCTCATGCCTTCTGGTAAGATCGCAATAGATTTACAACCAAGCAAGCGGCTATCATAAGCACCACCACGACAATAGTTGCCAGTGGAAGGCCAGACTGCTTTTTGGGTGGTCGGGTCAAATTGCCCCGTTACCAAACGTGGTACCAGGCAGCCAAAAGCGGCACCAACTTTGTGCACACCGCAAGGGAACCACTTGCCTACTAAGGCGATAATGCGGGCATCCACACCTGTCAAACTGGAAGGAAATTCAATGTAGTTAAGATCTCCAAACAATCCACCTTGCTCCACTGGCTCGTTGTGCCAGGTGATGCGGTAAAGATTTAATGGATGAACGTCCCAAAGACCGATGTTTTTCAATCTGTGCTTGATATTCTCAGGCACAAGACTGGGGTCGCGATGTTGCGCGAAAGTTGGAATGATAAACCCTTGCTGGCGAACGCGTTCCAATGTGCGCTCTAATCGGTCTCTGTAAATGGTGAGGTCAATTTTGGTCATATACTTCGAATCCTTCCTAATCTGTAAATGGTCTTTGGTAACGTTTTTGATCCAGACGCGTTGGTTCATGTTCCGCGTCTGGGCCTTCGGCAACAATGTATAACGGGCGGTCCCGCACCTGGTCATAAGTGCGGGTGATGTATTCACCAATTACCCCGAAGCTGGCAAAGACAAGCCCTGCTAAAAAGAACATGGCCAGCAACAGGGTCAGTTCCCAACTCCAATGCAGTACGTTAAAGACCGCCAGCATACCGAGCAATAATGCCACGGCGATAGTTCCGAGGACGGAAAACACTCCCATGCCCAAGATGAATTCAATAGGGTAGGAGGAGAAGCCGAAGATGGCATTCTTGGCCAGCTTGAGCATTTTCTTGAGCGGATACTTACTAACACCGGCATGTCGGGCTTCGCGTTTGTAGGGCACTCCCACCTGTTTGAAACCAACCCAGGCGCTCATGCCGCGCAAAAAGCGCGCTTTTTCACGCATGGTGCCAAGAATATCCAGCACTTTGCGGTCCAGCAGGCGGAAGTCGCCAGTGTCAACGGGAATGTCCACATCCGCGATTTTATGAATAAAGCGGTAGAACATGGCCGCGGTCTGCTTCTTGAAGGCAGTTTCGCCTTCGCGTTCAGCGCGCACGGCATAGACTATCTGGTAACCTTCTTTCCATTTGGCAATCAAATCCAGCATCACTTCGGGCGGGTCCTGCAGATCCGCGTCGATAATCATCACCGCGTCGCCACGGCTGTAATCCATACCGGCGGTCGCGGCAATCTGATGCCCAAAATTGCGGGCAAAAATCACCGGCCGTACGCGAGGGTCGGCTGTCGCCATTTCGCGCATTTTCTGGGTGGAACCATCTTTGGAGCCATCGTCCACCAGGATTAATTCCCAACTCTCGCCCGTCTGGTCCATTACTTTGGACACGCGTTCGTAAAGCAGAGGCAGGTTTTCAATTTCGTTGTAGATGGGTGCAATGACGGAATAAATAGGATTAGCCATGGGCCACCTTCTTGAGAGCCTCCAGGCTCGGTTCAATAATGGGGGCTGGCCTGGAAGCCAGGCTAGCTGCCTTGACATCTTTCAGCCCGCTGCCGGTGCAGAGTACCAGTGTGGGTGTATTGCGGTTGAGTTTGCGGTTGTTGCGGGCCTTATTCATGCCTGCAAAAGCTGCTGCCGCGGCGGGTTCAACAAAGATACCGCACTTGCCCAAGGTGCTGATGGCTTGCAGGATTTCTTCATCGGTGACCTTGATGAAGTAACCTCCGGTTTGTTTGACTGCCTGCAGGGCGCGCAGTCCGTCGCGGGGCAGGTCTACGCTGATGCTATCTGCCAGGGTGTGAGCCTCGACCGGCGTAATCGTCTCAGTGTCATTCATCCAGGCATCCGCGACTGCGGATGAGCCTTCGGCCTGCACACCTATGAGCTTGGGAAATTCTTCAATCCAGCCCAAAGCGATCAAATCGCTGAAACCCTTCCAGATCCCAGTCAGGATGTTGCCATCGCCGACCGGGATGAAAATCGTGACGCGCTGGCTGCCTTTCATCTGCACACGCAAAAGCTGCTCCCAGATTTCATAGGCAGCTGTCTTTTTGCCTTCAGTAGTGAAGGGGTTGTAGCCTGTGTTGCGGTTGTACCAGCCAAATTCCTTGGAAGCTTCAATGGAGAGGTCAAAAGCCTGGTCGTAATTGCCATCAACCAAAATTACTTTGGCTCCATAGGTTGTGAGTTGGGCAAGTTTGGCAGGCGGGGCCGTACGCGGAGCCAGGATTATGGCTTCTTTGCGGGCGGCCGCGCACATACAAGCCATGGCGGCCCCGGCATTACCGGTTGAGGCAGCCACGATTTTATTTTGTTTGGTGTCAATTGCCCTGGCAACGACTACCGCGCTGGCACGGTCTTTAAATGATGCGCTCGGGTTGCGGCTTTCATCCTTGATCCACAGGTTTTCCATGCCCAGGCTTTCAGCAAGCTGGATGGGACGGTAGAGCGGGGTCAAGCCTACCTGGTGCAGGGGGGTGTCGCATAATCCGGGGTCGTTAACTGGCAACAACGGGGCGTAGCGCCAGATGGAGGGTTCACGGTCCGCCAGGATGGATTGCGCGTCGACCAGTACAGGGTGTTCCTCAAAATCGGAATGTACTGTTAAATTGCCGCCATCGCGCGGGCAGGCATAGCTTACCTCATCCGGCGTGTAACGGCGCTTGCAGATCGAACACTCGTAATAACTTATGGCCATTCCTGGGAACCTGCTCCTTTATTTTGTAATTAATGTACCGGTTTTGCCATTTAGGGCATCACGCATGTGCTCGGGGTCGGTGATAATGGCTTTTTTACCGCCCTTGGCAAAGTACTTGAGGATGGCTTCAATTTTGGGGGCCATGGAGCCCTTGCCAAACTGGCCTTCGTCAAGATAACGTTTGGCTTCTTCCACAGTGAGCGTATCCAGCCACTTCTGGTCGGGTTTGTTGAAATTGATGGCCACTTTTTCGACCGCGGTGCTTATAAGGAAGAGATCCGCGTCTATCATGGAGGCGAGGATAGCCGAGCCGAAGTCTTTGTCGATGACCGCTTCAACGCCTACAAGGCTGCCATCTTCGTTCTCAAGCACCGGAATACCGCCACCGCCAACTGCCACCACCACAAAATCGTGGTCGATCAAGTTCTTGATGGCGTCCGCTTCAACGATGCGTTGGGGAATGGGTGAAGCCACAACCCTGCGCCAGCCACGGCCGGCATCTTCCACACAGGTCCAGCCTTCTTTTTCCATCTTCTCACGGGCCTGGGCTTCTTCCATAAAGGAGCCAATTGGTTTGGTAGGGTTCTGGAAAGCCTTGTCTTTTCTGTCGACAATCGTTTGGGTGATAACCGTGGCGGGGGTCTTCTTGAGACCGCGTTTAAGGAATTCGTTGTGCAGGGCTTGCTGGAACATGTAGCCAATTGCGCCCTGGGTATCCGCGCCACAATAATCCAATGGCACTTCATGCAGCTCATGGCTGGCGATTTCTGAACGGCGCAGAATGAAACCCACTTGGGGTCCGTTCCCATGGGTCACGACCACATCCCAGCCATCCTGTATCATGTCAGCGACGTGCTTCATGGTTTCTGCTGCTGCCGCATACTGATCTTGTACGGATTGATGCTGCTTGTCTTTGATTAACGCGTTTCCACCTACTGCCACTACGGCTAAACCTTTTTTTTGCATTTTCCGATTCTCCAATTAGATTTGACCCTTCGTCAGTGAGAAAGGTCTATCACCCTGCAACCAAACGTTTGGCTGCTATATTGTGTTTTTCAACGTGAGCTCTCAAGTCAAGGGTGGTCAACTGGCCTTCGCGCACGATCACCTCGCCGCCCACAATATTGTAGTCTACGCCAACTGGGGCACAAAAGATGACAGCTGCCATGGGGTCTTGCAGGGCACCAGTGTATTCCAAACGGTTGAGGTTAATGGCGAACATGTCGGCGCATTTGCCAACCTCGAGCGAGCCAATATCCTTACGTCCAAGCACTGCCGCGCCACCGCGAGTGGCGATGGAAAGTGCCTGGCGGGCGGTCATCAGGGCTGGCGCGGAGGGGTCCGAGCGGGAGGCGCCCTTGATACCGCTGTTCAAGCGGGCCAGCAGCATGGCCTGCCGGGCTTCACCCAGGAGGTGCGAGCCGTCATTGCTGGCAGAACCATCCACGCCAAGGCCAACTTTCACGCCCTGGGTAAGCATGTTCATGATTGGGGCAATACCGGATGCTAAACGCATGTTGGAACTGGGGCAATGGGCTACGCCACAACCATGTTTGGCGTAAAGTTTGACCTCATCGTTGTTCACCCAAACACAGTGGGCGAACCAAACATCCTCGCCAATCCAATCCACCGTCTGCATATAAGCAACTGGTTTGTGACCAAATTTTGCCAGGCAGAAATCATCTTCATCCTCAGTTTCAGCCAGATGCGTATGGAGATGCACCTTGTATTCCCTTGCCAGGAGTGCCGATTGCTTCATCAGATCCCCGGTCACACTGAAGGGCGAGCAAGGTGCCAGCACAATTTGAAGCTTGGAACCTGGCTTGGGATTGTGGTAACGTTCAATCAGGCGCTGGGAATCCTTCAAAATCGACTCTTCAGTGTCTACCACGCTATCAGGTGGCAGGCCACCTTTGGATTCACCCAGACTCATTGAACCTCGGGATGCATGCAACCGCAAACCCATTGTTTGGGCAGCGTTTATTTCGTCATCCAATTTGGAACCATTGGGAAATAAATACAGATGATCGGAGGCTGTTGTGCAGCCCGAAAGGGCAAGCTCTGCCAATGCTGTCTGGGTACTCGTAAAGACGTCGTCCGGGGTCATGCGGGCCCAGATGGGATAAAGCGTTTTCAGCCAATGGAACAAATTCGCATCTTGCGCACCCGGCAGGGCTCGGGTCAACGTCTGGTAAAAGTGATGATGGGTATTGACCAATCCGGGCAATACAATGTGGCCTGTCAGGTCCAGGATTTCGTCAGCCTCACTGGGCAGGTCGGCCATATCCCCAATTTGTTCAATAAAACCATCCCGGCAGAAAATACCTTGGTTTTTCAGGTCCCGATCCCGGGAGTCCATTGTGACGATGAGGTCAATATTCTTAAGCAGAAGCGTGCTCATCTCGCAATCATACCTTTCCTGTTTCTAAACTTCGGCTTTGTCAGCAAGTTCTGCTGCGTGCAATGTGTTTTGCAGCAGCATGGCAATAGTCATTGGGCCAACACCTCCAGGGACAGGGGTGATGGCACCTGCCACTTCAGAGACTTCATCGAAGGCAACGTCACCGACCAGCTTGCTGCCTTTAGGCGAACTTGGGTCTTCCACACGGTTGATGCCCACATCGATGACGTAAGCGCCGGGTTTGACCCAATCCTTCTTGACAAATTCCGGCTTACCGATGGCGGCAACCAGTACATCCGCTTCGCGGCAGATGGCAGGAATATCTTTTGTGCGGGAATGGCAGATGGTTACTGTGGCATCCGCTCGAACAAGCAATAAAGCCACTGGCATACCAACAATATTGGAACGCCCCAGGACCACCGCGTTCGCGCCGGAAAGTTTGGCACCGCTTCTTTCAAGTAACACTATACAGCCAGCCGGCGTGCAGGAAACGAAGCTGGGTTCGCGGCCTTTTTGGGCCAGCCGCCCAATATTTACCGGGTGGAAGCCGTCCACATCTTTGGAGATGTCTATTAACGAAAGTACGCGTTCTTCATCCAGACCTTTTGGTAATGGCAGCTGCACCAGGATTCCGTTTACTTTTGGGTCAGCATTCAGTTCACGCACGACCGCTTCAACGTCTTCCTGGGTTGCATCCTGAGGAAGTACATGCCCGTAGGAGGTAATACCAACTTCAGCACAGGCTTTGTGCTTGCTTTTCACATAAACTTGTGAGGCGGGGTTTTCTCCAACGAGAACCGTTGCCAGGCCTGGAACCTGCAAACCCTGGGTTTTACGTGCCTCCACAGCTGCTTTTATTTCCTGGCGGATATCCGCGGCAATTGCTTTTCCATCAATAATTTTTGCAGTCATGATCTCTCTCCTGTCTGCGAAATTATAACCTAAGCGGTTATAATTTCTACCATGCTTAGCCTTTCCACCCCATTTGTGATAGGAATTGCCGGGGGTTCCGGTAGCGGTAAAACCACCCTGGCGCAGACCATCTTAAGCGAAGTTGGAGAAGACCGCATCGCCTTTTTGCCGCATGATGCTTATTACCGGCGGCAAGACTCTATGAGCATGCCTGAACGTCTGGAGGTCAATTATGACCATCCAAACGCGCTTGAAACTGAGTTGATGATAGAGCATATCAAGCAGTTGAAAACCTGGAATGAGATTGCCATGCCAGTCTACGACTTTAAGGCTTACACCCGCTCGCGTGAAAGCGTACGTGTGGAACCGCGCAGCATCATCATGGTTGAAGGCATCCTCATCTTTGCTGAACCAAAACTGCGCAAGCTGATTGATATGAAGCTCTTTGTGGATACTGACCCGGATATTTGCTTTATCCGTCGTTTGGAGCGCGACATAGAAGAACGGGGCAGAACGGTCGAGTCAGTGGTCAGCCAATACCTCGGAACCGTTCGGCCAAGTTATATCGAATTTGTTGAACCATCCAAGCGCTTTGCGGATGTTATTATCCCGGATGGCGGCCTTAATAGCGTGGCCTCCGACATGGTAGTAGACCACTTGCGCAAGCTGATTGGCCGCACTGAGTAAAACCGTTAAGTCATCCCTTTTCTCTCACAGTTTCCATACCCATAAAAGCCCCCAAGCGTTATTGGATATAATAGTCGCGATGAATACCTGGCAAGATACAGCAGAAACACTTTTTGGGCTCCAACTGAGCCCCCGGCAATCGGAACAATTCGAACAATACTTATCGATCCTGCTTGAATGGAACGAAAAATTCAATCTGACGGCTATCCGCGAACCTGAAGAAATCCGCTTCAGACACTTCTTGGACTCGTTAAGTGTCACCCGTGGCTGGAGCAGATATTTGCCGCCCACAAGCCTGCTTGATTTAGGTACTGGGGCAGGTTTCCCTGGCATTCCGCTTAAAATCCTTTGGCCGGAACTCAAGCTAAGCCTGGTGGATTCAGTTGGTAAAAAGGTCAATTTCTGCCGGCTGGTTTTGGATAGGCTGCAACTTCAGAACGCTGAGACCATGGCCATTCGGGCGGAGGAACTTGGCCAGAACCCTGACCATCGTGAAAGATACCAATTGGTGACCGCTCGCGCGGTGGCACCCATGCCCGTCTTGCTTGAATATTGCTTACCGCTTACCCAACTGGGTGGACGCATCGTCCTGCAAAAAGGCACCGATGCTCCTGAAGAAGCTGAACGCTGTCGACCGATTATGCAAAAATTAGGCGGAGACCTCAAAGAGGTGCTGCCGCTTGAACTTCCGGGAACTGAAGGCATCCGCTACCTGGTGCTGATTGATAAAAATACCCACACCCCGCCAACTTATCCCCGCCACACAGGGGTCCCTTCCAAGTTACCATTGACCTTTTAGGAGACACGATTTCATGGATCAAGATCCTGAGTTGACATTTTTTACTGAGCTTGAACCCAAAGAATTAAAAAAGCTGTTTGAGGATCGTTTTGTTTTGGATGATCTGAAGGCTCTCAACGCTTCCGTTTCAGTAGGTTTAATTGATCTTTCAGATGATCGTGCGGAGGTCATCAAACGCTTGAACAAAATTGGTGTGCCAGTCATCGCCTGGCTTCTATTGCCAAAGGATCAGGGCTACTGGTACAACCTGGAAAATTATCCTTTCGCCATTGCGCGCTATGAAGCCTTCAAAGCCTGGACTGCCCGCCACAACTTAAAATGGGCTGGGGTCGGGCTGGACATTGAACCGGATTTTGCCGAATCTGCCATGCTGGAAGCCCGCAATCCAAGAGTTCTGCCAAAAGTATGGAAGCGGCTAAATGATAAAAAAGGTTACGAGACCAGCCGCCTGGCATACCTGGGCCTTGTCAACCAGATGCACGCAGATGGTTACCAGGTTGAAGCCTACCATTCCACTTTTGTTGTGGATGACCGCAAAGCGCATTCGACTGTGCTCAAGCGCGCGCTTGGTTTGATTGACGTTCAGGTTGATCGGGTAGTGCTGATGCTATATTCAAGTTTTAGCCGTCCTTACGGGCAGGCGATGCTTGAGAGTTACGCCGCGAATACAGATTCCTTTGGAGTGGGTGTTACCGGCGGGGGTGTGGAGCAGGATTCCTGGGATACGGTGGCACCGCTAAGCTGGGCAGAATTCACAACGGATCTGCGCATCGCCGCCAGCCACAACAAGCCTATTCACATATTCAGTTTGGAAGGTTGCGTTCAGCAAGGCTTTCTTTCCCGCTTGATTACCTTTACTTGGGAAGAACCCACGCCTGAACCGGTATTAAACCGAGCAGTTGTTGAAACGGGCAGGGGTACATTGCAATCCCTGGCCTGGATTGTTGAGCGCCCAGTGGTCTTTCTATTGGGGTTGACGGGTGTGATTGGCAGCGCGATTTTCTTTCGCGAACAGAAAAAGAAACAAAAGATAAACAAACGCTAAAGCGGTAGTTTATTTGCCTGGACTAATTTTCCCCAGTCCGCAAGGGTCAAAGCCTCTGCTCTGAGCATCGGGTCGAGTCCAGCCTGGCTTAACATAATCTCTGCTTGTTGGGTGCTGAGGCGCAAACCGCCTGATAGCGAATTGCGCAGAGTTTTGCGTTTTTGACTGAACCCGGCCTTCGCGAGGGTGAAGAAAGAGTCCAGGTCTTCCTCCGGGATGGCAGGCTGCTCAAAAAGCTCAATCACCAAAACAGCTGAGTCCACCTCTGGGGCAGGGAAGAATGATCCCGCCGGGATGATACCAGCCAATCTGGGCTTTCCAAAGACCTGAACCGATAACGAGAGCAAACTGTGTTTACCTTCTTTTGCACAGACTCGTTCAGCAACTTCCTTTTGTACAGTCAGGATCATCCTGGTCGGTTTTTTCTTTGCGGTCAGCAAATGCCGCAGGATCGCTGAACTGATGTAATAGGGGATGTTAGCGACTACCAGGTAACCGGCTTCCAAACCCAGGCTTCCAGTGTTTTGTTTGAGGATGTCGCCGGTAATAATATTTACATTTGGGTACTTTTCCAATGCATTTTCCAGCGCAGGGATGATGTCGCGGTCTATTTCAACTGCCACGACTGAGCGGGCAGATTGGGCCAGCAAGACGGTCAGGCTTCCGAGGCCAGCACCGATTTCGAGCACCTGATCATCTGCCTTGACACCAGCTGCCTCGATTACCTTGCGAAGACCCGCCGGTTCAACCAGAAAATTCTGCCCCAAAGATTTCTTGGGCTTGATGCCAAAGGCATTCATGAGCGGGCGAATATCAAGGTATTTCATGGCATCTGCAAGGGAACAAAAGCTGGCACAGGTTCAAGTAAGTACATGGTTGTCCAATGATGCCACGAAACATAGTTATCGTCATCAAATCCCAGGTCTATCCAGGGATGGCCGAGGATGTTTGGGCCGGTATCGGCAACGGTGCCAAAACCATAACCGGGTATGTAAACCTTTTGGAATGCCATGCCGCTGTTATACCACGAGACCTC
>CAYMNM010000007.1:25119-42461 GCA_964391795.1 uncultured Anaerolineaceae bacterium
GATTGCTGGTCCAACTCTGTTTCAGGGTCAGCTTCGTAACTGTAACCAGCTGGCGTTTCTTCTTTGACGAGGGTAATTGTCTCTTTAACACGGTGCAGGCTAATTCTTCCATCGTCAGGCAGGGGCGAATCTTCCGTAGGTTCGCTGTAATCCAAGCCCTGCAAGCCAAGCCCAAGCTCCGCCAGGGCTTCACCCACCGTGCTGGCTGCGGTGATGCCGCTATGACTCAAACCAGCTTGGTCTATCCAAACTTGGCGAGCTTTGACGATCGATATTTCCATGCCATCTTCCAAAGGTGCTTGCAGGTCCAGTGAGAGTCGGTCTTTAGGGTGTAGTTGTATCCCAGTTTCGCGCAGAGCCTCGCCAACAGTAACGGCTTGGCTGGCGATTTTCCAGGATTGCTGGCCAATCCTGATGGTGAGCTCCTTACCGGGTATCACCCTGAGTTGTGGAACCACCGTGGCAATTTCGGAAGTGGGTTCGATTTCAGGATTGGCAGGCCCAATGTTTGCAGAAATGAAGACGCCCAACAAGGCCACCCCGCAGAGCGTGAAGATAAGAGCCAGAAGGATTAGTCTGCCTGAAGATTTTTGCATTGTTTTGGCAGTATATCACTGACTACAACATGCATATTTGAGCCCCTTACACAAGCTCAGGCGTGGG
Source organism: uncultured Anaerolineaceae bacterium (assembly GCA_964391795.1). Taxonomy (GTDB): domain Bacteria; phylum Chloroflexota; class Anaerolineae; order Anaerolineales; family Anaerolineaceae; genus Mesolinea. The sequence continues at coordinate 25,783 of CAYMNM010000007.1, forward strand.
GAACAGCGAATGTAGAAATGAGAGCGCTATCGCTCCAGGAGATTTTTCAGTTTGGAGTCAATGGGTATACTGTTCGAACCTCAGCCTTCCAGGTTCTGCTTGGACTTTCCAGTGCCGAGGTCCATGGACCGCTGGTAGGCAGCCCAGATGGCGCGCGAGATGGCGGTACGGAAACCAGCTTTTTCGAGGTAATACAGCGCTTCAGCAGAAGTGCCGCCGGGTGAGGTGACTTCGTTCCGCAGGGCGGCGGGGTGTTCATGGTGGCGGGCGTAAAACTCGGTGCTGCCGCGCAGGGTCTCAAGCACCAGTTGTTCGGCGATGCGGCGCGGAAAACCCATGTGCACGCCGGCGTCTATCATGGCTTCCATGAACAGGAACACATAAGCCGGACCGGTGCCCGAGAGCGCAGTGGCCATATCCAGGTAGACCTCATCCTCCACAAAGACTTCCTTGCCCATGCTGCGGAATACCTCTGCTGCAGTTTCTTTCTGGGCTACATTCACCTGGGAGGTGCAGGTCCAGACGGTGATGCCCATACCGATGCGGGCGGGGGTGTTTGGCATGGCGCGTACGATGCGATCGGTACCCAGTTGTTGGCTCAGAGCAGGGGTGGAAATGCCAGCCACAATGGAAATCACGAGAGCAGTCTCTTTGAGTACTGGGCGGATAACCCGGGCTGCCTGGTTCAGACGCTGCGGCTTGACCGCCAGGATAATCACATCGGCAGACTGGGCTGCTGCAGCGTTATCCAAGGTGGTGCCCACCGAGAGTTCCTTTCCCAGTTCGGTCAGTCTGTCCGCATTTGGACCAGCCAGAGTGATCCTTTGAGAGGAAACTCCGGCATTGATAAGGCTGTAGGCAATCGTTCTGCCCATCACGCCCGGGCCAATTATCGCAAATTTGCAGTTTTCTATCATGAGGTACTCCCGTCTTGGTTTACTTAATTATAGCCTTGACCGCTTGTAGAGCTAATTCTGCCAAACTGCTAGCAGGGTCTTGCCAGACTGTCAGCAGCGTTAAGTGTGTAAGCTGGGCTTTTTGGTGAGCCACTTCACAAGGGTGGAGACCAGCCGTACCAGCCCCCCAGCCAACCCGCTGAGGAGGCAGAAGCGGGTCATCCCGGTGCTGCTTAAGGCGTCCATAAGATTGCCAACGTTTGTAAATATGAACTGACCCAACAAGAGCACTCCGCAAAGCGTGAGCATAAGAGCCATAGAAGTCACCTTGCCTGAAGATTTTTGCATCTTTTTGGCAGAATTTCACTGACTTCAATTTGGGTTTTTAGGCCCAATGGAAAAACTTTGATTTGTAATTGGATCTATTTTAATAATCCACGCTGAAGAAGACTGATCTGAAGATGATGTAGACAAAATACATAACCACAAGGTAAATGCCTTCTTTTTTACCAAGTCTCCCGTGATTACGCCAAAGAATGAACCAGAGGATTGCACCAGTTAAGGTTTCCCAGGGTAGATCCCAAAGCAAGAGAGGACGCGGTGCAGCGTAAGTGGAAATGAGGGCGCCGCCACCAATGGCCACCAGCGGATTGGTGATGTTGCTGCCTATCAAAGTGCCCAGCGAGATGCCGTGTTCCTTATGCTTCAAGCCTGCCAGGGCGGTGGTCAATTCCGGTAAGGCTGAAGCCAAACCCAGTGTGAGTACCCCGATCAAGGAGCCGCCAACACCGGTGCGCTGGACGACAATTTCTGTCACATTCAATACCAGAGACGCGGCCATAATGATGATCAACAGCAAGCCCATTGTCACCAAGGCATCCTGAAAAACCTCCTTGAGGTTGCTTGGGATTTTGCCTTCCATTTCTTCAGATTTGATAGCGTTGTCTTCTTCTTTGTAGAACTTACGCTCATCCTTATATAGGTAATAACTGTACGCAATAAAGCTTAAGAAAAGTATTGCGCCATCGATTCGTGAAAAAGAACCGTCCATGCCCAAAATCAGGCACATGATTGTTGTGACGATCATGGGAACCATATTTTTAGTTAGTACATATTTCCGGAAGTACAGGGTGCCAGCAATGAGCACAAGGATGCCCATAATTAGGGTCTGTTGCACAACGTCAGACCCGATGTTGGAGCCCAACACAATAGCAGACCCAATCTTAAAGTCAAGGGTTCCGCGCAGAATGCTGATTGAGGCTATGTAGTGGGAGGTGATTTCTGGAATGGAGGTCGCAAAGGAAAGCACCGTCATACCCATGAAAGTGCCCGATAGCTTGAAGTAATTGGCAATGCCGATAATTTTTTCAACGGTCTTGTTGGCGCCAAACACCAGCACGACCAGCATCAATAAACCAATAACAATAACCAACCACAAATTCAGCGAATCAAGCATTTTTCCATATCCTTTTTTTAACCTCGCTGATTGTATAGGAAATAGGATTGCCCGTATATATTGTCGAGACGATTTAACCTGGATTTAACAAATTTTTCTGGGTGAAATTGAGTTCAATAAATCATTTACTGATTGAGCAGGCGCAGAAATTTCAAAAGGTAATCCTGCCAATTCTCTATCTTTAGTTTATCTACGCTTAGCCAATAACTGTTCTTACCTGCCCGGGCAAGAGGATCCAGCTCTTTGAGGTAACGGTCCTTTACACCACTTGGTAGGGGTGGGTAATTGAGGACCAATTGGGTGTTTATAAAGCTGATATTATCCAAGCCAGCCGCTTCACCCAAAATCTTTACCCTCATCTGATAAAGCAAATCCTTCACACCCTTGGGTAGCTCCCCAAAACGGTCCGAAAATTCAATTTCTGTAGCTGTCACGTCTGCTTCTGTACGCAGACTCGAAATACGGCGATAAAGTGTTAATCTTAAGACCTGGTCGGGTATGTAGGTAGATGGAATTTCGCTTGAAAGCGGCAGGTCAACGTTGATTGCCAGGGAGGCAATATCCATGAAGGGTAAATCTTTGCTGCTTTCTTCAACTGGCTGCCCGCTGGCTTTCTTGAGTTCCCTCACCGCGTTGCTGAGCAAGCGGGTGTACAGCTGAAAGCCGACAGCCTGAATGTAACCCGATTGTCGCGTTCCCAACAAATCACCGGCACCACGCATTTCAAGGTCGCGCATGGCGATGGCATAGCCTGCCCCCAGTTGGGAATTATCGGCCAACACTTCCAGGCGTTCTTCGCCTTCCACCGTCGGGGCGTGACTGCGGTCGTGGAAAAGGTAGGCAAAAGCGCGTTGGGCACCCCGACCAACCCTCCCGCGAAGTTGGTAAAGCTGCGAAAGGCCGAAAGTATCCGCCCGGTCGATGATCAGGGTGTTGGCATTGGGAATATCCAAGCCAGACTCAATGATTGAAGTCGAAAGCAGGATGTCAATCTGACCTTCTGTGAAGGCGTGCATCACATCCGCAAGGGCGGTTTCATCCATTTGCCCATGCCCGATGCCGATGCGAGCCTCTGGGATAAGATTCTGCAGGTGGTTATAGACTGCAGGGATGGAATGAACACGGTTGTGAACGTAAAATACCTGGCCGCCGCGGTCCATCTCGCGGATGACTGCTTCCCGCACAAGTTTGGGGTCGTAAGAGCCTACATGGGTGATGATTGGCAGGCGTTCCTCAGGTGGCGAGTTGATGGTGGAAATATCGCGCACACCCGAAAGCGCCATATAGAGCGTGCGAGGGATGGGTGTGGCTGTCAGGGTCAGCACATCCACTTCAGAGCGCAGCTTCTTGAGGTGTTCCTTATGCATCACCCCAAAGCGCTGTTCCTCATCAATGATGACCAGCCCAAGGTCTTTGAATTGCACATCGGATGAAATCAGGCGGTGGGTGCCAATGATGATATCAATCTTTTTCTGATTGAGCTGTCTGATGATTTCCGTTTGTTCCTTCTGGTTACGGAAGCGGCTAAGCATATCCACGATCACAGGGAATGCTGCCAGGCGCTGGCGGAAGGTGTCAAAATGCTGCTGCGCAAGGATGGTTGTGGGAACGAGAATAGCCACCTGTTTGCCATCGGCCACAGCCTTGAAGGCGGCGCGCAAGGCAACCTCGGTTTTGCCGTAACCAACATCCCCGCAGAGCAAACGGTCCATAGGTTGGTTGGATTCCATGTCAGCCTTGACGGCCTTGATGGCGCGCAGCTGGTCAGGTGTTTCGATATAGGGGAATGAAGCTTCAAGCTCTTTTTGCCAGTCTGTATCCGGGCTAAAAGTGTAGCCCTTGGCGGTTTGGCGTTTTGCGTATAACTCCAGCAAATCGCCAGCCACTTCCACCACGGCATGACGCACTTTTGCCTTGGTTTGGTCCCACTCAGCTCCGCCTAAACGGGTGGGTTCCGGAGTGGCACCTTCCGGACCAACATAACGCGAAATGCGGTCAACCTGGTGGATTGGCACATAAAGCGTATCGTTATTTTTGTACTGAATAGCCAGAAATTCTCTTTGTATGCCATCCAGGGTGGGTTTGTGCAGGCCGATAAATTGGCCGATACCGTGATCAACATGCACCACCCAGTCCCCAGGGCGTAAGTCGCCAAGCAGGGCTTCAGGGGATTCCGTGTTGAGCAATGGCCGTCGGCGGGGTTGTGGTCGGCTCCAGCCAAATATCTCGCTGTCGCTTAGCAGATGTTGCAACGGGTTTTTGCCATCGTGCAAGATCCAGCCACTGGAAATGGATCCTTCGATAAAGCGCTTTTGCACCTCTTCATCAAGTTGAGGGTGGATTTCTTCCCAGAGCTGGCGCAAGCGCGGTGCCTGACGGGAGATGACCAACCAATCTTCGGCTTTTCGGTCCAGTGATTGCAGGTAAGTCTGGAAGTCCTTAAGGCGGCCGGCAAAGCGTGGCCCAGGGTCAAACGCGGCGCTGAGGGCGGCGCCTTCTATGGCGTTGGTATGGCCCAACTCCAAAACCTGGCGTTTGCCAAAGCCATCTTCAATTTCAGACCAGGTGAGGAATGGCACCGGGGTATCCTTGGCCAGTTTGCCTTCCATAACCAACTGGTTGAACCGGGTATTCGATTCTTCTTCGATATCGTTAACCGCGGCCTCGATAAACTCCTGTCCATCCAGCATCACTATGGCATTTGCCGGCAAATAATCCATAAGGCTGGAGGGGTAATCGTACAGGGCAGCGATGTGGTTTTCGTTGACCGCTTCAGGCATGGGGTCCAGACGTTCAGCAAAAAGCGGCATTGCCTCAGCCGCGGGGTATATATTGGCTTTTTCAAGCTTGGCTTCGCTTCTTTGAGTGGCCGGGTTGAACTGGCGCAGGGTGTCGATTTCGTCCCCGAAGAACTCAATGCGTATAGGCAACTCTTCAGAAGGTGACCAGACATCCAGAATTCCGCCCCTGCGCGAGAATTGACCCGGTTGCACAACGATGTTGGAGTATTCATAACCCATGCCCACCCATGCCCGAGCGATATCATCCATTTTGTGGCTTTCACCGAGGGCAAGTCTTTGTGTGTTCTTTAGAAAATCACGGCGCGGGATGGTACGGGTCATGACCGCTCGGATCGGGGTGACGATAACCAGGGGGTTGGGGCTGTTGCCTGCCCCTGGCAGCCATGAGCGGGCGAGTGAAGCCAGAACGCTTAGACGCTCAAGCTTGGTGCTTAGAGACCAGGGTAAATCCTCGTAGAAAAGCGCGTTGGGTTCCGGAAAGTAGAGGTTGTGTGCCTCTGGCAGCCAAAAATTGAGTTCGTCAAACAACGCCAGGGCTCGGTCTGCCCGGTTGGTGAGCAAGACGATGGGCGTATTCAACTTACCGCGCAAGGCAGCCAGCACTGCCAGGCGGGCAGAGCGCGGCAATCCTAAGCCCTGGCGGTGGCTGCCAGCAAAACCGCCTGCAAGCAGTTCCTGTTCAAGGTCCTGATAGGCAGGCAAGTCGCGAAGTGGATCAAGCAGAAGGTCTTTATCCAGCTTCGCCATTGTAGCGATTCATGGCGGTGACCAAACCATCCCTAACAAAAGTTTGGGCAGCTTCGACCGCAAATTTTAAGACGATCTTGAGGACTTCATCATCAGCTTTAGAAAAGCGTTGCAACACGTAATCCGCGGACTCCATTTGTCCTGGCGGACGCCCAATGCCGAGGCGCATGCGGGGGAATGTCTGCGTTCCCAATTTTTCGATGATTGAGGCCATTCCTCTCTGGCCGCTTGTGCCGCCATCTGCCCTCATGCGAATGGTACCAAAAGGCAGGTCCAGGTCGTCGTGAATGATCAGCAAGTGCTCGAGGTCGATCTTAAAAAAATGCATCAGAGAGATGATGGATTTGCCAGAGTCGTTCATATAAGTGAGGGGTTTGGCAAGTACGACAGGCTTGCCTTCCAGGCGGCCTTCAGCCATCATCGCCTTAAACTTAATCCGCTTCAACGGTAACTTGGTTTCCTGGGCTAAGGCTTCCAGAGCAAGAAAACCAAAATTATGGCGGGTATTCCGGTATTCCAAGCCTGGGTTGCCCAGACCGGCAATCAGAAAAGTTTCACTGGGTTTATCGATACTGTAGGTCATGTGTATGGCTTCTTCCGTGTTATCGCAATCTAAAATTTTAACATATGCCTGAGTATTAATCCAAAAAACGCACTTCTAATTTTTGTCCTGAAGAAGGTATAAAAAACCCCCAGGAGCCTATTTTGCATCCTGGGGGATAAGGTTTGTAGGACCTATCAGGCGAATTACTGCCTCATAGCCAGTAATTAAGGTACTGACCCTTACAGGAGGGCCCGAACGATGCTTCCAAAGAAAATCACGCCCAACAGTACGCAGAGCAATATTAGCGCTCCGATGACCAGCAAGACGATTGCCCAGGCAGGTAGGCCTTTTTTCTTGACTTCTGGAGCAGGCTGGAATGCCGGGGTTTGTGTGGTGAAACTTTTGGGTGGTTCACTGGAAAATGGGACGGTCGTGGGTGGAATCGGGATAGTCTGCACTGGTTCCACTGTTTCCGTGGGTTTTTCAAATTCCGGTGTAAGCGGAGCAACTGGTTCAGGAACTTCTTGCTTATAGCTTTCCCAACTGGGAATTACTTCTTCTGCTTCAGCTTTGACAGTATCAGCGGCCGCATCAACTTCTTGCTTCCAGTTTGAAGCTTCTTCTACAACGGGTTTGGCAACCTCATCGCTGACCTTTTGCCATTCCTGCTCGGTGCTTTCTTTTGCGCTTTCCCAAGTATCAGAAACGTCGCTTTTTACTTCCGCGGCTGCATCTTCAACGTGGTCGGCCGTTGTGGACCAGGCACCGTCAACAGTCTCTTTAGCAGCTTCAACAGTCTCCCCAAGATCCTCTTTGGCTTCGGCGGCTTTTTCTTCCGCGGCAGCTACGGCCTTATCCCAAGCCTCAAGGGCTGGATCTTTGGCATCAGAAGCAACTTCTTCAAGATCTTCTACTTTTTCTTCAACTTGATCAGTAACCGCGTTCCAGTTATCCTCAACCTGGTCTTTGGCTCCTTCGACGACATCCTGAGCACCATCCTGAACCTCGTCAACCGTCTCACTGACGGCTTCTACAGCGTCAGAAGCGGTGTCTTTTACTTCATTCCAGGTGTCTTCAGCAGCATCTTTAATATCATCAGCGGCTTTTTTTGCATCATCTGCAAGTTCCTCGGCGGCATTATTCCAATTATCGGTCATATTTTCTCCTTTTCTGAAACTTTGTTAATTATACAGGTTCTACGAGTAGAAAACCATATGTATAAGATTGAAAGTTGCTATTTGGGTAGATACGCATTACTTGATAATTTGCATTACAATAGAATACAAATAATCCATTAATTGAGGAGATTATGTCATTACTAAAAGAATTTAAAGATTTTTTGTTTAAGGGCAACGCCCTTGATCTTGCAGTTGGCGTCATTACGGCTACCGCCTTTGGCGCTGTGGTTAATAGCTTGGTTAAAGATGTTCTAATGCCCCCGATCGGCCTGGCCCTGGGCGGCGTGGATTTTTCCAATCTTTACATTCAACTTAATAGAGCCGCAGTGGCCGTTCCTGCAAATACCCCCCTGGCTGCGGCACAGGAGATGGGTGCTGTTACCCTGAGTTACGGTAACTTCATCATGGCTATTATTAATTTTGTGGTAATTGCCTTCTGCATTTTCTTGCTTATCAAAGCTATTGCCAAGGCCAGAGAAAACGCTAAAAAAGAAGTCAAAGTTGAAGAACCCACCACCAAGGTGTGCCCCTTCTGCCAGTCCGAAATTAGCATCAAGGCAACCCGTTGCCCCAGTTGCACCAGCCAATTATCTGAATAATTTCATTTCTGATGAAAGAGGGCTTTCCCAGCCCTCTTTTTTATTATCCAAACCAGCATCGTGTTAAGATTATCTGATGGAAAACAAGGTTATTTTTGCCGACAACCTAAAGATATTAAAGGAAATCGCCTCAGAAACGATCGATCTTATTTACATCGATCCGCCGTTCAATACCGGGCGCATTCAATCCCGTAAGCGTTTCAAAACTGTCCAGGACGATAGCGGTGACCGGGTAGGTTTTGCCGGTCGTACTTACAAGTCTGAAGTGCTATCCGAAAATGGTTACTTGGACACGTTCGATGATTACACCGCGTTTCTAAAACCGCGCCTGCTGGAAGCCTGGCGGGTGCTCAAGCCAGATGCTTGCCTCTACTTTCACATTGATTACCGTGAAGTACACTACTGCAAGGTTTTGCTTGACCAAATATTTGGGCGTGAAAATTTTCTCAACGAAATCATTTGGGCTTACGACTACGGAGGCAGAGCCAAGAACCGCTGGCCAGCCAAACACGACGATATTCTTTATTATGTGAAGGATCGGAACAACTACACTTTCAATCGTGAAGCCATAGACCGCATCCCATACATGGCACCTGGTTTGGTGAGCAAAGAAAAAGTTGCCAAAGGCAAATTGCCTACAGATACCTGGTGGCATACGATTGTGGGTACCAACAGTAAGGAAAAAACAGGCTACCCAACCCAAAAACCCCTGCCAATTATCGAACGAATCCTGGCAGCCTCCAGTGATCCAGGTGATCTTGTTCTTGATTTCTTTGCAGGCAGCGGCACTACCGGTGCAGCCTGCCTAAAGCTTGGGCGTCGCTTTGTCCTGGTGGATAATAATCCTCAGTCAATCGAAGTCATGAAAAAACGCTTTTCTAATCATGCGGTTGAATTTGTGGAGTGATGTGAGCATGGATTTTCCTCAAAAATATCCCATCCTGGATTTTGATCCGGATCCAAACGCGATAATTCAACCAAAATTGCTTTATACAGGTATAGAATTGCCTGAGCATTGTGTGGTTTGTTTTTTTTATGAAGTCATTAAAAAGATCGCCAACACACATTCTGGCAAGGTCATTTTTAGTTCTGATGGGGAAGGCGGCAGCCATCCTTATTACGAAATTGCGTACAAAAACCAGCGCCTGGGCCTGATCCATCCGGGCGTGGGTGCGGCAATAGCCGGGTCCATTCTGGAAGAGGTGATAGCCCTGGGTTCCACGAAAATTATTGCTTGTGGTGGATCAGGCGTTCTTAACCCTGAGATAGCTGTCGGCCACCTGATTGTGCCCCAGTATGCCTTTCGGGATGAAGGCATGTCTTACCACTATATGGAACCTTCAGAAAAGATCGCTATGAACCCAATCGCCCTGTCAGCGATAAAAAGAGTATTGGATGAGAAAAATATCCCATACATCATTAGCAGCACTTGGACCACAGACGCTCCTTACCGCGAAACACCGGGCAAAGCCGCGAAATACAAATCTCTGGGCTGCGCGACAGTAGAGATGGAAACAGCAGCTTTTATGGCTGTGGCCAATTTTAGAAAAGCAATCTTTGGGCAAATTCTTTATGGCGGCGACCTGGTTATGGATACCGGTTGGGACAGCCGCAGTTGGCAATCAAGGGAGGAAATTCGGGAAAATTTATTCTGGCTGGCGGCCGATGCTTGCCTCGCCTTGACGGAGGAAACACATGCCTGATTATTCTGATTTGGTCCTGCCCAAATTATTAGACCGACAAAGCGCTTTTCTTCAGCAACACGATGACCTGGTTTTGCCCTCTTATGATGGTTTTGGCCTTGCAAACCTGCCGGCAACCATCAGCAACTGGCTGGGCGGCCCCACCCTGAACTGTGGACCATTGGCTGAAGTGATCACTTCCAAGTTTCAAAAACGATACAAGCGGGTTGTGCTTTTGTTGGTTGATGCCCTTGGCTACAGTATGCTCAAGCGCTACATGTTGGCTGGTAAAGCGGAGTTATGGAGCAGGGTTTTGCCAAAAGCAGCTTTATTTCCCATTACAAGTATTTGCCCGAGTACGACCGCTTCAGCGTTGACAACAATCTGGTCTGGCGCTGCTCCCAGCCAACACGCTTACATTGGTTATGAGATGTGGGTCAAGGAACTTGGCATCACAATCAACACTATCCTGCATACCCCGATATCCTACAACGGGGATGTTGGCAGTTTGGCTTATGCCAGGTTTGATCCTGCAACGTTTAATAAAGTGCAAGCTTTGGGTAGTGTTTTCAGGGCGGCTGGCATTGAATCGCATGCATACCAACCAGCAGGCATTGTTGGTTCTGGACTTTCTCTGATGCAGCTTGGCGGTGCGAATGTGCATGGCTATGTTTCCGACTCTGACTTATGGGTAAGCCTGCGTGAGGAACTCAACAAAAGGCCAGCCATCCGAAAGTTCATTTATGCGTATTGGCCGGTGGTGGATACCTTGATGCACCGTTACGGACCGGATAATGAACGTACCATGCAGGCTTTCAACCAATTTTCCAATACGATTGATGCCTGTCTTTCCAAGGGCTTGAAGGATTGGGCCTTCAGGGATACGCTCTTTTTGCTAACCGCCGATCACGGGGCGGTACACCAGCCGTACTATGAGAACAACAACCTCCATAACCACCCCGAATTACTTGAAAACCTGACTTTGATGCCCACTTGTGAAGCGCGTTTACCGTTCTTGTATGTCAAGCCAGGCAGAGAAGAGGCTGTGAGGGGGTATTTTGAGCGCGCCTGGCCGGGAAACTTCACCTTGATCACCCGGCAGCAGGCTTTACAAGCCGGTCTTTTTGGCCCGGAGAGCAATCGGCCGGAGTTGCAGGACCGTATTGGAGACCTGATCGCCATTAGTCATAGCGACGCCTACCTGTGGTGGCCCAACAAGACCAATACCATGCAAGGGAGACATGGTGGACTCACCGCAGATGAAATGCTGGTGCCACTCTTTGGTTTCAGCCTGACTTGAGGTTTTTTAGATTTCAATTTCACGGTAGCCGTAAGTATTGACTACCTGGGTGTTGCCGAATTGGGTAAGATTTGGTTTTAAGGGGTTGTAGTGGTGCATGTGCCCGTGCAGATGAAAGCGCGGTTTGAAAGTTGCCAAGAGCCAGCGGAAGGCATCAACACCCTGATGGGCTTTATCGATATCGTCCTGAATCCCGGCTGCTGAGGCGTGGGAAACAAAAACATCCAGACATCTGCCATACTTCACCCGGTTGCTGGCCAGTTGAGGGGCCAGCCCAAGCACCATACGCCACATTTCGGTTTGTGTGTATTGATGGGAGCCTTCGTTGTAGCGCAAGCTGCCTTCGATGCCTGCCAGAATCAGGTCGTGCTCGCGGTCATAAACCACCTTGCGGTGCAGGTTAGTCGCCCCCCAAGGGTGCTCGACGCGTTCCCCGTTGTCTTCGCTTTCAGACCGTTGGACGTGATTGCCATTAACGTAGTAAAGCCGCAAATTTAGCATACTAATGACATATTCAAGGTAATAAGATGGTAGATCTCCGCAACTGATAACCAGGTCTGTCTCGCCAAAACGGCTGCGGATCCTGGAATTGTAAACCGCTGGTGTTTCTACATCGCTCAGGGTAAGAACCCTAACACTCACTTGAACTGCTCCCCATGGCCACTACGCTGGCGATTGCCATACCATTTTCGTTACTGATAGAAAGAGCCCATTCATTCAAGCCCAGGCGCTCAGCTACTTTTTTGGCATTGCCGTGAAGGTGAATTGTAGGCTCACCGCTTAATTTATGAAGGATTTCAATATCACGCCAGGCGACTTTGCCAATACCAGTTCCAAGGGCCTTGGAGGCCGCTTCTTTAGCAGCAAATAAACCAGCCAACTGCTCAAAATTTCCCCTGGATTGGGTTTGTTCAACTTCAGTGTAGATGCGCTGGATGAAACGGGCAAGGATGGCTGGAGAGATGTTTTCCAAACGTGAAATTTTTACCAGATCAATCCCACACCGCAGCATTAATAAGCTCTCCCAGAAGAAGTAATAATTAATTTATTTAAATCCCAATATCGTCTGGCTGCTTCCAGAATTTCGTCACGGCTGATCGTTTCAAGGATTGCTGGCAAATCGCTAAAGTAATCAAGGCTCAGGCCGTACCTTTGGATACTCAAAAGTGCGTTTGCCACACCAGAATTGCTTTCCAACGAAAGGGGTATGCGCCCGATCATCTGGGTTTTTGAATTCTTCAACTCAATCGCAGTCACTGGCAGACTCAGAAAGCGCTGCAGCTCTTTACGGATTAAACGCAGGGCTTTTTCAAGGTTGTCTGGGTTTACACCGGCCGCGATAAGCCAGGGGACGGGGCCAACACCCCCGCTCAGTTCACTCTGGATGCCGTAAGCCAGACCAGCCTTTTCACGCACGGAATTACCCAGCCTGCCCATCATACCGAATTGTCCAAGAATATTATTGCCAATTGAACAGGCATAGTAATCCCGGCTCATGGTCTTTGGGGCCAGAGTGCCAACCAATAAATCGGTTTGGCTTTTGTCTTCGAGTGGTATGTGTTCCCGTTGGGCCGCTATTGGGGCTGAAAAAGTTGGCAGTTCTGGTAAATCAGCTTGCCCGGGTCTCCGCCAGGTACCAAGCGTGTTTTCACAAATTCCAAGTGCGTCTTCAGGTTGAATGCCGCCTACAACGGCGATGGCCATGCCTCTTGGCCCAAAGAAGCGCTCGTGGAAGGCCACCAAATCATCCCGGGTGAGCTTTTGAACTGTTTGGAAAGTACCTGTCTGCGGGTGGGCATAAGGGTGGTCGCGATAAAACAGGCGGTTGAATGCTAATTCTGCCTGGTCAAAACTATCCTGGGCTTGGATCGAGAGCATGGTCAGTGTCTGCATCTTGTAGCGCTCGAATTGGGTCTGTGGAAATGCCGGCTGATCCAATACTTCCACCAGCGTTGACAGCAGCTTTGGCAGGTCCTCGCGCAGGCATTGGCCCGCAAAGCTTGTCTGTAGCGCTCCAGCGCTGACATAGAGACTGGCGCCGATGGATTCAATACTGGCATTCAGAGTCTTAAAGTTCCGTTTTTGGGTACCCGCCATCATCATGCTGGCTGTCAGGCTGGCGGTTCCAAGTTTATCTTCAGGTTCCGCCACAGAACCGCAGTTAAGGTAACCACGTATAACCACTGCGGGGCTGCTGGAGTTTTGGAAACTGAGCAAGGTTGCACCGTTGCTTAGTTCTGTGCGAGTGACGTTGCTGCTACCAGGTAGGTTTTTAGGTGAGGTGCTTTGCCGGGTCATTTTGAGTTCAGACATGCTGCCTCCTGTTTTGCGGCAGGTAGTAACCAATCACACGGTGCTGCGGATCGAGATATTTACGGGCGGCTTCCATCACCGCTTCAGGGCTGACCGATTCAAGTTTCTCAACATAATTCAGGAACCAATCGTAGTCCGCGAAACTATTGGAATATCCCATCCAAAAACCCTGATTGGTGATGTTGTCGCTTCCGTAGGCAAAAAGAGCCTTAGCTTGTTTTTGAGCTCTACTGATCTCTGACTTGGGGGCAGGTTTAGCTCGTAGTTTTTGAATTTCCTGATCCAGACGTTTGAGCAATCTTTCGGGTTTGACAGCTGAATTGCATGTGAGAGAGAGATTGTAGCTGCCTGGGTCGATGTTGGCATTCAAGCCACCGCTCACTGAGGCCGCCAAACCCTTGTCCACCAGCGCCAGGTAGAGCCGACTGGTGCGGTTGCCTACGCCGCCACTGCCGAACATGTTCAGGCTGCTTGGGCCGGCAAGCAAACTATCCAGGATGCTCAGTGCGAAGAAATCCTCGCTGTTGCCCCGAGGACAACGGTAAGCCACTTGGATGTAACTGGCATCTCCAGGCCCAAAAAGCTCAATTTGCTGGTAATTGGGAAGATCGCTTTCGGGTTGCGGATTGTGTTTTTCAACGCTGCTTGCAGGGATGGTTCCATAACGCTTCTCAATCTTCTTGATCACCTTCGCGGTATCAAAATCTCCGGCCAGGCAGAGAAGCGCGTTCGATGGCGCGTAATAATTGCGGTAATGATTGTAAAGGTCATCGCGTGTGATGGTAAGCAGATCAGCTTTTGAGCCGATGACTTCATTACGGTAAGGGTGCCGCTGGAAGGCCGCCAGTTGGACAGCCTCGGATAGACGAAAACGGGGTTCATTTTCGCTGCCTTCGCGTTCCGAGAGTATCACAGTACGTTCAGTCTCCACTTCTTCAGCGAGAAAGCGACTGCCGCGCATACGGTTGGACTCAATTTCCATCGGCAAATCCAATGCTGAGGAGGGCAGTGTTTCAAAATAAGTGGTCCAGTCTTCACCGGTAAAGGCATTCCAGTAACCTCCGGTCTTAGCAATCGCCTGATCCATGTAATGGCCACTGAGGCGATTGGTGCCTTTAAATTGCATGTGTTCAACCCAATGGCTAAGGCCTGTTTTACCCGGCAATTCATTGCGGGAGCCAATTCCATACCAAACCCAATGGCTGACCAGAGGAGCTGTGTGAATTTCTTTCAGCATCACCCGGAGACCATTGGATAAATCAAAAACTTGGAGCGTTGCGGTCATTTCTCTACCTGGAAAGTAAGAATTTTGTCTTTATGATGGATCCCGATGTTTTCTATACCGGATCATCATCAAGAAACCAATCAGAACTACGCCCATACCAATGATAACCCCCTGACGTTGAAGCCTACCCATAAACACATCCGGCAGTGGATTCGTGCCAAACCCAAAAGCGTCTGCCAGACCGGTAAAAACACAAATCATATAGCCAGTGGCAATCACCCGCAGACCAAAATCTGCCAAAAGCGATTGTTTGCCTTTTGGCCAATACGCGCTGAGCACGATAGTAGCACCCCAGATAAGCACCCCCAGACCGATCAAAAAGGTTAAGATCTGGGCAAAGCCTACTGATAGGCTGGTACTTAAACCAAAAACTTCTGGTTTAAGGCCAAAAATGAGCAAGGTAAAACCAAAAAAACTGAGTGTCAGGCCAAGTTGCGTACGGACTCGCGGGTAACCAAAGCCATTTATTTTTGGCCGGGACTTGTTGGATTCTCCACTTCCGGTTTGATCAGAATTAAGCTCTTCCATTACGCGGGTAAAACCGATTCTATCACACGCAGAAAATTGCCTGACGCCATTTGTTCCAACTCTTCGTCGTTGTATCCACGCTCGGCCAGAGCCACAAGCACCTTTGGCAGGTCGGCAATGCTGTCAATTCCTGCTGGCACGTCAGTTACTCCAAAACCGCCGTCAAAATCAGTACCAAAGCCAACGTGGCTGGCGCTTCCAGCCAGTTGACAGATATGGTCAAACTGGTTCACGATCAGGTTGAGCGAATAAAGCGATTTGTTCGATCTCCTTGGTAGGCTCATATCCAAAAAGTCGTTTCCTGGAACAATGCCTACAACGCCATTTTTTTGGATGAGTGCTCGAATTACATTATCACTTAGCAAGCGATTACCCTGGTAGCCTTTTACCAGGCTGCTGGCAAGCGCGTGGCTGGCAATGATGGGCCCTTCGTAAAGGTCAAAAACATCCCAAACGGATTCCTCATCCAGATGGGAGATATCCAGCGCAAAACCAATTTCCTGCATAGCTTTGATTAGCTCTTTGCCAGCTTTTGTGAGCGGGCCAGGCATGCGGGTACCCCCGCAGTACTGGTTGCCCGCCCAGGCCAGGCCAATCATGCGCACACCAGCCTGCCACCATTTTGGCAATTCATCCGGACCGAGGATGCCCTCCGCGCCTTCCATCAGTTGAATAAGACCGATGGGCTTGAAGGTTTCTGGTAGTTCCGGATTTTGGTTTTCCCAATCCTGTAGGTGGGCTTTGAGCTGAGGTCTTGTTTGGATTAAGCGAAATTTCTCTGGATTTTCTTCGGTAAACTTTTTATAGAGCTCAGGGTGCCGCCAGTAACGCGCGTTGGCTTCTTGAATGGACTTGTAACCCTTGTCGGTCTCGAGATTTTTGTCATCGTGCTTTGCTGGCGCTTCGAATAAGGTACTAAAAACTACACCAACCCGCCCGCGATTCCAATCCTCCCAACCGAGTAAGCTTGGCGACCAGATTTGATCCAAACCATTTTTGGTGTCAATCGCCTGGATTTCCCTGGCGCTCAGGCGGTAATCGCGTTTGTAATCCATCATATTGATGGACAAGTCCTCGTGGGCATCCAAAATGAGGTTCATGGCTCTCCAATAAAAAAGCCGGGACCAAATGGCCCCGGCTAAGATTTATGCTAATTTACTCAGCAGCCGGATCTTCATCCGCCACTTTTTCTTCAACCGCTTCCACGACGGGCTCGACAGCTTCTTCTACCGCTTCAGCCACAGGTTCAACAACCGTTTCTTCAACAGCTTCCACGACGGGCTCGACGGCTTCTTCTACTGTTTCCACGACGGGCTCTACGGCTTCTTCAACCGCTTCCACGACGGGCTC
>CAYMNM010000007.1:42561-46593 GCA_964391795.1 uncultured Anaerolineaceae bacterium
TTCCACGACGGGCTCTACGGCTTCTTCAACCGCTTCCACGACGGGCTCGACAGCTTCTTCTACCGCTTCAGCCACAGGTTCAACAACCGTTTCTTCAACAGCTTCCGTTACGGTCTCAGCAGCAGTTTCAAGTTCCTGACCAAGATGGGTGGCCATGCTTTCGCCTTCAACAGCTTTGCCTGTCAGCTCAAAATCTGCTGCCAAAGTTTTCCAGTCCTGATCGGTGAAAGCTGGACTATCAACTTTGCGCATGGACAAACCAATGCGGTGAGTATCATCTTCAATCTTGATGATGCGCAAGGAGACGGTCTCTCCAACCTTGAGAACTTCTTTGGGGTGCTCAATGCGTTTATCGCTGATTTCAGAGACGTGAATAAGGCCTTCAAGGTCACCGGGCAGGTCCAAACGGGCAAATGCACCGAAATTGGTCAGCCGGGTAATTTCGCCTTGCACCAACTGTCCAACTTTAAGGCTGGAAACATGGTCAGCCCAGGGATCACCCTTGAGTTGGCGAATGGACAAACCAATACGCTTGCGGTCGCGATCGATGGAAATTACTTTAACTTTGACTTCATCGCCGACTTTTAGAACTTCACTGGGATGGTTGATGTGGTCCCAGCAGCATTCTGAAAGGTGCACCAGGCCGTCAGCACCGCCGATTGAAACAAAGGCACCAAAATCTGCCAGGCTGGTAACACGACCAACCTTCACGTCGCCTTCGGCGAGATCTTCCATGACCTTATCGCGAATCATGTCGCGGGTTTCATTACTGGCAGAACGTTCGGAAAGGATCAGACGATGGCGTTCTCGATCCACTTCGATAACATTAACTTTGATGGGCTGGCCGATCATCTCTTTATACTTGGCTTCAGGGGTTTCTCCGCTTATGCTCAGTCGGCGGCTCATGCTCAGCTGGGAGGCTGGAATAAAACCGCGGATGGTGGAGAGGGGCACGATCAAGCCGCCCTTGTTGAAGGAAATGATTGTAGAATCAATAACTTCGCTAGCTTTCATCGACGCTTCAGCTTCACTCCAGGCTTGTTCTTCCACTGCTTTGGTGAAAGAGAGCACCAGGTTGCCGCTTGAATCTTCGGGGGTAATCACGAAGACGGGAATGGAATTTCCGACTTTCAAAGTGGAAAGAAGAGAGGCGGGAATGGCTTCATATTCTTTTCCTGTGATGATGCCTTCCGATTTGGCACCTACGCTAACCAGTATCTGTCCTTCGGTCAGGCTGGCGATGATTCCATCGCGGATTTCGCCGGCTTTTGGAAAATCAAGGATCAAACCTTCGGCGTCAAGTAGGGCTGCCATTTTTTGATTGTCTTCGACAGGCTCGATAATATTCTCTTCGTTTACACTTGCATCTTGTTCAGTCATTATGAGTTGGGCTCCAGTTTAGGATTTGGGTTTGATTATAGAGGATAAAAAATAATTTGGCAATGCTAATCCTTCATTAAGATCCAAATTAGCTCACCGATGTGGATAAACGGTTATTGATGAAATATTTCACAAAATAGATTTTTTATATATAATATGGCTTCAATGATTTTTCAAATCACAAAACAAGGAGCAAACGATGGATATTAAACCAACCAAAACTATTGACGAATGTGGAGAAGTATGTCCGGTACCAGATGTGGATACCAAACGTGCACTTTCCAAAATGAAATCAGGGGAAATCCTGGAAGTATTAATTGATTACCCCCTTTCAAAGGAACGGATTCCACCAACCGTAGAACGCATGGGTCATGAAGTATTACTGGTTGAAGAAACCGGCCCCAGCGCCTGGCGAATTCTTATCAAAGTTAAGTAATAATTGAAAGGTTAACATGAACTCATTATTGGGTCCAATCCTCGGTATCTTTTGTGGTCTCATCTTTGGTGTCATCCTTCAAAGAGGACGTATCTGTTTCAACTCAGCATTTAGAGATCTCTATCTAACCCGAGATAATTTCATGTTCAAGGGCGGCCTTTTGGCGGTTGCACTCTCCGCACTTGGTTTTACAGCCCTGGCTCAATTTGGCCTTATAAAGCTGGCTCCCTCGGTTCTAAACTGGGGTGGTGTTATCGTAGGTGGGCTGCTTTTTGGCGTAGGTATGGTTTTGGCTGGTGGGTGTGCCAGTGGCATGACCTACCGCATCGGCGAAGGCAATACTGTCTCAATCGTTGCTGGTTTGGTTTATGGCTTATCTGCCTGGGCAACTGGCTCAGGTTTGTTCAAACCGCTTACCAACTGGGCTGCAAATCTTAATGTCGTAGCTGCAAACGCGGATCCGGCTTATTACAATGTAGCTAATGATGGAAAAATCGGTCCTACAGTTGCCACTCTTTTAAACGTGAACCCCTGGATTCCTGCCATTGTTTTTGCTGTTCTGATTGGTTTGTATCTCTTTGGTACAAAAACCACTCGCCGCGAAGGCGCGAACATGAAGTGGTGGGTAATTGGTATTGCGCTTACCCTGGTGAATATGCTCACCTATGTTCTTTCAGCCCAATTTGCCAAGAGACAATATGGCCTTGGTATTACGGCTGGTTGGACAAATATCCTGCAAGCCTTCACGATGTCTCAAAATGGTGCAGACAAACCACCAGTTCTTAATTTTGCCGGTGGTATTGTACTTGGAGTAATTCTTGGTGCCTTCCTGGCTGCCATTGTCACAAAGGAATTCAAATGGCGTGTGCCGAAACAAGGCAAGTATTATGCTTGGGCTGTCGCCGGCGGTATTCTGACTGGCATTGGTGCATCTTTCGCGAAAGGTTGCAACATTGGCCACTTTCTCACTGGTTCTGCTTTTGTGAGTGTTGGTGATATCCTGGCAACATTAATGTTCATCGTTGGCAACTGGACAATGGCTCGCATCCTCTTTGGCAAGCCTGAACCCAATATTGAGGCTTAGGTACAATGGAAAAATTAAAAATTACTATTCAGGTCATGGTGCCTCCATACTCCTATCAGGATCTGGATACCGCCTTGAACATCGCTGAGGCTGGACTGGATAAAGGCCATGATGTTGGAATTTTCCTGTTTGCGGATTCCATTCTTTCAACCTTCACAAAAGTCAAACCCATCCGCATGGATCGCAATATCCCTGAACGCATGAAGACCATGATTGCCGAAAGAGGTCTGCGGGTGGATATTTGTGGGATCTGCATGGATTATCGCGGTGTGCGTCGTGAGGATGCCATCGAAGGAGCAGAACCAAGCGGCTTACCCGAACTGGCTGCTTTGATGGCTAGCTCCGATCGATTTATTAATTTGATGGCATAGGAGCAGATGATGAAAAAGATTCTCTTTGTTATGTATCAAGCTCCTGTGGGCACCATCTGGCCCAATGAAGGCTTCCGGACTGCCTTTGGAATGTACGCAGATGATGTTGAACCTGAAGTTTTGCTGATTGACCAGGCTGCCATTACGCTTGCTCGCGAAACTGAGCCCAAAAAGCTCGGTTTACTCTCCATCAAGATGGTCCAGAAGTACATTGGAAAATACGATACCAAAGTACTGGTGGAAAAAGAAAGCCTGGAGAAGTTCCATGTAAGCGATCTTGACGAGGCCTATCAGGCTGAAGTGCTGAGCCGGGCAGAACTGCAGGCCAGGCTTTCACAATACGACCATGTGGTTTTCATGTGAGGTGATGAATGTTGATATTAGTTAAGTATGGTCCTGAAAACCCAGGTGAACGTTGGAAGCTTGAAACTTCAAGCCCGGAAGACCAAATTGTGCTGATCCAAAATGGCATCTTTTGGGCAATTGCTGAACCGCAAATACTTGAAGGAAAACAAGTAGCCTTGGTCCAAGCGGATCTGGAGGCGCGTGGTTACTCTGTGGAAAACTGCCGCTGGCCGGTGGTCGATTATGCAGGTTTTATTACACTGCTTGAGGAAAACCCCAAGTCAATGAGTTGATTTCCGGAATTAATAGAAAGCCCCATATTTGTTATGGGGCTTTCTGTTCTTTAAAGACCTAAAAAATTGTGTAAGAGCCTTTTACTTTGAAATGACTGGCAGATAAACGGTATTGGCCTGGGT
>CAYMNM010000008.1:0-44299 GCA_964391795.1 uncultured Anaerolineaceae bacterium
CTCAATCCCGCCCAGGTTTACAAAGCCTTGTACTTCCTTCGGAATTTCAATGATGTAATCATGGTCATAATTCACGCCCGGGGTCTGGCAAGGTCCATTCCCGTAAGGCCTGAGCCCAACGAAAGAAGCAATCACCGAGCGCAAACTGAGGCTTGGCACCAGCTTCTGTGCGCCAGCCCAAATTTCTTCGCCGCCTTCCTGTGTGGAAGCCGTATCTTCTTTATCAGGTACTACGTTGGCATTAGGGCCACAGATCGTGTTGCCATGCACGGTTGTGGTGACCAAGATACCTTTGCCCTTCTCACTGGGAACGGGGAAGAGAATTGTGGAGGTGGTGATGTCCGCGCGGTCAAAGACGTAATATTCGCCTTTGCGTGCTTTGATTTCAAATTCAGGGCGGATGCCAGCTTTGTGCATAACCGCATCTGCGTAAATACCAGCGGAGTTAATCACCCAGCGGGCGTGAAAATCACCCCGGTTAGTGCGAACGCCGATAATGCGCTTGCCTTCAAAGATGAAATCTTCAAAGGCTGTGTTCAACATCACTTGGCCGCCGTTCAGAACCGCGCTTTCAGCTGCGGCGATACAGATCTGAAAGGGATCACAGACCCCACCTGTGGAAGCCCACAATGCGCCGCTCACCTGGGGGTTGATAAGGGGCTCATGACGCTTCATCTCATTCGCGCCAATCAATTTCATGCCGGGGACGCTGTTGCTGAGCCCTTGTTGGTAAAGCGCATCTAAAGCTGGCAGTTCGTCCTCGCCAATGGCCACCACAAAATCGCCCACGCGCTCAAACGCAAAGTGCAGTTCCGCAGCCAGTTGATCGAACATGGCGTTGCCGCGCACGTTCACGCGGGCTTTGAGTGAACCAGGGATGGGGTCGTACCCGGGGTGGACAATGGCAGAGTTGGCGCAGGTTGCGCCCATGCCGATATCGGCTTCCTTTTCTATAAGCAACACTTTATCAGAATAGCGGCTGAGTTCGCGGGCAATAAAACTGCCCACAACCCCCGCACCGACGATCAGGTAATCATAAACTTCTGGCATTTATCCTCCAACTCCGCCTGAGAGTGCCCTTATTATAGCTTCAATAGGGGCTTGGAGTGCTAAAATCATGCTTAGTAACGGGTATCGAAAGGAGTCAGGCATGGCAAAATGTGTTTTAGCAATTGACCAGGGAACAAGCAGTACGCGCACTATCCTTTTCAATCGTGAAGGTTGCATCATTGGTCAAAGCCAAATGGAGCACAAGCAGTATTATCCCAAACCTGGCTGGGTGGAGCACGATCCGCTTGAAATCTGGGCCAATACCCGCCAACTTATTCAACAAGTTTTGTCCAAGACTGGTGTTTCTAAAGATGAGATCACTGCCCTGGGTATCACCAACCAGCGCGAAACCACCCTTATCTGGGAGAAAAAGACTGGCAAACCCATCCACAATGCCCTTGTCTGGCAGGACACTCGTACAGACACGCTCATTGCTGAATTGGCCAGTTCAGGCGGTCAAGATCGCTTCCGTGGAAAGGTGGGGCTGCCGTTGGCTACCTACTTTTCTGGTCCAAAGATAGCCTGGCTGCTTGAAAACGTGCCGGGTGCCCGCGAACAAGCCGAAGCGGGACACTTACTTTTTGGGAACATCGATACCTGGTTGATCTGGAATCTGACTGGGGGAATCGACGGCGGCTTTCATCTGACTGATGTGACCAATGCTTCCCGTACCATGCTGATGAACCTGGATACCCTCGATTGGGACGGGGACATGCTTTCCAAGCTACAGATTCCAAGGGTGCTCCTGCCAGCCATCCTGCCTTCCAGTGGTTTCTTTGCTGAGTGCAAAACCGTTGGTTTGGAGGGCGTACCAATTGCCGGCGACCTGGGGGATCAGCAGGCAGCCCTCTTCGGGCAAAACTGCTTCTTACCTGGTGAAGCCAAAAACACTTATGGCACGGGCTGTTTTATGCTCATGAACACCGGCAACTATCCTGTTCAATCCCACCACGGTTTGCTGACCACCCTCGGATATAAAATTGGGCAGGAAGCGCCTGTTTACTGCTTGGAAGGCTCCATAGCCATTACAGGTGCGCTGGTGCAGTGGCTGCGGGATAATCTACATCTGATTGGCAGGTCCGCGGATGTAGAAAAGTTGGCTGCCACCGTGGAAGATAGCGGCGGAATTTATTTTGTGCCCGCGTTTTCCGGTCTTTATGCGCCTTATTGGAAGAGCAGTGCCCGCGGTGTAATTGCCGGACTGACCCGCTTTATTAACTCCGGGCATATTGCCCGGGCAGCCTTGGAAGCAACCGCTTATCAAACCCGAGAGGTACTGGATGCCATGTTCCAGGATTCTGGCGTGGAGTTGAAAGATCTTAAGGTGGATGGCGGTATGACAGGCAATAATTTGCTCATGCAGTTCCAGGCGGATATCCTGGGTGTGCCGGTTGTGAAGCCGGTGGTGGCAGAAACCACTGCGCTAGGCGCGGCTTACGCGGCCGGTTTGGCAGTGGGCTACTGGGAAAAGAAGGAAGACTTGGCTGCCAACTGGCAGATGGATAAATGCTGGGAACCTACGATTTCAGATACACAGCGCGCCAAGCTTTACGCTGGATGGAAAAAGGCCGTCACCCGTACTTTTGACTGGGTAGAGTAGATAATTCAGTATCTTAACTGAACACAAAATTTAAAACAAAGATCCCTCACTTCGTTCGGGATGACATGCTCAAGTTTTGATATTCCGGAAAAAACCGTTACCCGCTGTTTTGACAACGCAAGTTAGGTAGTTCAGCGTTGTGGTTGAACACAAAATTAAAAACAAAGATCCCTCACTTCGTTCGGGATGACATACTTAAGTTTTGTCATTCCGAGTGAAACGAGGAATCTTTGTTTATTTTCCAGAATCTTCTATTTGCTTATCTGCGAAGCCAGCAGGGCGTAGAACTCAGCAGCCTTGACCACATCGTCCAGCCGAACGCTATCCAATACTGTGTGGGCAGTAACTTCATCGCCCGGGCCGAAGCCGATGGCAGGGATCTTTGCTTTGCCTCCCCAGTAAATGCCATTGGTGGAGAAAGCCCACTTGCCCGAGGGGGCATAATCCAATCCCATCAACTCGCGCACCTTTAACCCGGCCTGTACTAACTCGTGCTCGTCTGGCAGCGCCCAGGCAGGGAAGTACTTATCAACCGGAAACACAAAACCGGTGTAGGATGGCTCGTCGTAAAAGAGCTTCTCAACCTTAACGCGGGCTTTGCTTTCCTCCGGGATGAGGTCTTCAATTTGTTTGATGGCCACTTCTTCGGTTTCACCAAAGGTCATGCGCCGGTCAATGTAGATTACCGCTTCGTCCGGCACAGCATTCAGACTGGGGGTCTGCACTTTCATGTCTGAGACGGTTATTTTTCCATTCCCAAGGAAGAGGTCATCGCCCAATGAAGGTTCGAGGTTCTTGATACCTTCGATTACGGGCAACAGCAGATAAATGGCATTAATGCCCACCTGGTTGCTGGCAGCATGCGCACTCTTTCCCTTGGCAGTCACTTTGAGTTCGATGCGACCTTTGTGGCCACGGTAGACCTGCATTTTGGTGGGCTCTCCGATAACTACAAAATCGGGTCTGATACCAGGATCAACTTCAACAAAAGTGTTCGGGGCAATACCGTCGCACCATTCTTCCATGTTGCCAAAATACCAGGCTGTCCAGCCATCCAGTAATCCCAAATCGCGGGCAGCTGCCAGGCCGTAAACCATCCCGGGGGTTGAGCCCTTTTCATCGCAGGCACCTCTGGCAAACAACACGCCATCTTCTACCTTGCCTTCAAAAGGATCCCACTGCCATTCGTGTGGGTCTCCAACGCCCACTGTATCAATGTGCGAATCAAAAACAATCACTCTTTCTCCGTTACCAATGCGGCCCATGATGTTGCCCATCTTGTCAAATCGGACTTCATCAAATTGCAGTTTAAGCATTTCCGCGGCAATGCGTTCACCAACATCTTTAAGCTGGGAATTCATGCTGGGGATCGCGCAAATTTCGCGCATAAAGCGAACAATATCCTCGCGTTGTGCTTGGATCTTCTCCTGAACGGCCGTAACGGTTTCTGGATTAAACATAATCTCTCCTGTAGATTTGTCTTCGGGTAACTGGCTGGCTTGTATGAGTATAATAAGGTAAGAAAAACCGAGCCGATACCCTGAAAGAGGTGAATTATGACTATGTTATCATCATTGAAAGAGGGGGGCAACATATTCAAAAAGCCCGAAGTCCGTTGGGGAGTACTGGGTACAGCCCGCATTGCAAAAAACTGGGTGATCCCGGCCATCAACAACACCAAGCACAATAAAGTGATAGCGGTAGCCAGCCGCGACCTGAGTCGGGCGGTGGAATTTGCTACTCCCTTACAAATTGCCAAAGCTTTTGGCGATTACGATGACATGCTCTCTGACCCTGAAATTGACGCTATTTATATTCCACTTCCCAATGATGATCATGCTCCCTGGGCAATCAAGGCCATGGAGGCTGGTAAGCATGTGCTTGTGGAAAAACCTTTTGCACTCAATGCTGATGAAGCCCAGCAAATGATTAGCGTCTCATTGGACAAATCGGTTGTTTTGATGGAAGCCTTTATGTATCGCTATAATTCGCGTTTCGATAAATTTATCCAGATTGTTCGCTTTGGGGATATAGGCAAAATCCGCTTTATCGAATCCAGTTTTAGTTTCAACCTCACTAACCCTGATGATTTCCGTCTACATTCTGAACAAGGTGGAGGGGCTCTCTATGACTTGGGATGCTATTGTGTGAACTTCCAACGGCAGCTCGCCAATCGCGAGCCTTTGGCCGTGCAAGCGAGCATGTACAAAGGGAACACCAATGTAGACCTTCAAATGAGTGCCAATATGGAATTTGATGAGGCCGTTCTTAGTCACTTCGATGTTGCCTTTAATGGCTATTCGCAGCAGGCTACGCGGGTAGTAGGTTCGGAAGGTCTGCTCGAAATTGAATCTCCCTTCAACCCAACTTCTGCTCCCACCACTGCCAAACTGACCAAAGAGGGTCAAACCAAGGCCCTTAGCTTCAAAGCTGAGAATGATTATGAAAAAATGATTTCACATTTTTACGAAGTCGTTATCAGACGGGCTATCCCAAAATTCCCCCTCTCCGATGCCATCAATAATTTAATCGCGATGCAAGCCTTGCTGGAATCTGCCCGCAATGGGGGTATGGTGGTAAAGTTATAATATTAATATATAAGAGGTATGGTTATGAGCAATGATTCTACGGGTAGTACACAAAAATCGGGAAGGAAGGACAGTCTGAACGGAAGTCGTTTCCGTAGGGGAATGTCTCATGCTGAGACTACTTTTGGACATTACTTCTTGCCTACTATTCTGATTGCTGGCTTAGTCTTTCTACTACAGATATCCACAACCTCATTTTATACCAGTGAAATTTCCCCCATCCCTGGCGAACATATTCTGGAAATCGTTGTGGGTTACGCGGTTTTGATGTGCGAGCTTTTTGCGGCTTTGGTGATTGGTATTGCCGCTGTGCAGGGCATGATAAGATATTTCCGCACCAATTTTCGTAGCAAACCAATCATTCGTTCGATCAGCGATGTTGAGGCCAATCGCCTGCGCATGGGTCATCGGCTAAGCTTGGGCTTGGAGTTTGCTGTCGCCGCAGACATCCTGCGTTTGGCTATTTCTCCCAAGGTCAGTTACCTGTTGGTAGTCTTTGCCATCATATTGTTGCGTGTATTACTCAATTATTTCCTCGAACATGACAGTCAGACTATTAGGGAATGCCACTATGTCGAGGAACTTCAAGATGCGGATACGGATGAATTTTTTGACCCAGATTCAGAAGATTGTTGCGGCTGAGACGTCTGATAAATCAAGCTCTTTTTTGTGATTACACTGAACCCGGTTTCTAAAGCCGGGTTTTTCCTATTCATTAAGAAGCCACACATTTTTTTGTTAAAGGAATTTTGCCGCAGCAGAATCAATGTGCCAGGTGAGATTGCCTTTGACCGGCCGTATCCTTTGAACTGGGATATTCAGTAAATCCTTTTTACCCATTATCACTTTTTGCAGCATCTCTGCTTTAGCTTCACCCACAACCAAAAAGATCACATTTCTGGAAGTATTGAACACCATAGGTGTTAAGGTAACGCGGTTTACCGGCCGATCCTGATAAGCGGCACTTACTTGAATGACCGCATCTGATTGTTCCCTTGGATTGAATATTCCCGGGAACAGCGAGGCTGTATGCCCGTCTTCCCCCATGCCCATCACCGCGACATCAAAGATAGGCCAGGGGTGATCAGCTTCCGAAAATTTCGAGAGTACTTCCGCATACTCTAAGGCCGCTTGATGTGGGTTCAGCTCTCCTTTGATACGATGGATCTTTTTGGGATCCACCGGAAGATCATTAAGAAAATGATCATAGGCATTCCTAAAGTTGCTTTCAGGATCTTCAGGGGGCACGCACCGTTCATCACCCCAAAAAAAATGGATTGAGTTCCAGGGAACTTTGTCAGCGTATTTGGTTTGAGCAAGTACTTTGTAAACACCCGTGGGCGTAGATCCGCCTGAGAGTAAGATAAACGCTTCCTGACGAAGGCGGCAAGCCCTGCATAAGATTCGGGTAAGCTGCGTTGCCACAGCCTGGTTTAAGTCAGCTATCTGATCATGCACTCGCAGGATCTGTTTCATATCATTACCTTGGTCTAATTTTTATCATTAAACAATTGTCCCATGTTTTTCATTCTTGTTTCATATTTCTAAACCTTGTTTAGGATAAAAAAACAGCTAATAATGAATAGAACCCAGTATTAAGGGACGAGATGCATGCTTAGGGCTTTATAATCAAAAAAGCTTTCGACAAGGAGTTTTATATGTCAGATTCGACTACAATCGTCATCTTTGGGGTATCCGGAGATCTTGCTCAACGAAAATTGTTACCGGGATTATTCAATTTATATCAGAAGAGAAGGTTACGCGGCAATTTTCGGATAGTAGGATTGGCAGGTCGGCCGTGGACAGATACTGACCTACGGGAAGCCGCAAAGAAATCTGTTGCAGAGTATGGCAGGTACAAGATTGACAATAGCAATTGCGATGGTTTCATGGCCAAACTTTTTTATATTTCTGGTAATTTCCGTGATGAAGGATCTTTTCAGGTGCTATCAGACAAGCTATCGCAACTGGAACAGGGCAAAGCAAACCGTCTTTATTATTTGGCTACTCCTCCAGACTTTTTTATCGATATCATCAATAACCTTGGAAAAGTCAATTTGGTTAACGAGGAAAACGGCTGGCGGAGAGTAGTCATTGAAAAGCCTTTTGGAACTGATTACCTGTCATCGAAAAGGCTCAATGATGAAATCCATCATGTGCTCCGTGAGGAACAAATTTACCGGATTGACCACTATCTGGGAAAAGAAACTGTCCAGAACATCCTTGTTGCCCGGTTCGCGAACACCATCTTTGAACCTGTTTGGAACCGCAATTACATCGATAATGTACAAATAACTGTTGCGGAAAAAGTTGGCGTTGAACGCCGCGCGAAACATTACGACAAAGTAGGTGTTCTCAGGGACATGTTTCAAAATCATTTGCTCCAGTTGCTGGCTTTGATCGCCATGGAACCTCCAGCATCTTCCCAACCCAATGATCTGCGCGATGAAAAAGTAAAGGTTATCAAATCCATCAGGAGGATCCCTTTTGAAAAAGCAAGAAGTGAAGCCGTAGAGGGGCAGTACCGAGGTTATACTGCAGAAGAAGGGGTCTCAGAAGGAACACGAACTCCAACCTACGCTGCGGTTCGCTTCTACATTGATAATTGGCGCTGGCAGGGAGTGCCTTTTTATCTACGCTCAGGTAAAAAAATGGCTGAAAAAGTTAGCTCAATCTCCATCCAGTTTAAACGACCCCCACACCTGATGTTCCCATTGCCTGAAGAATATGAATTCACATCTAATCGTTTGTCACTCTGCCTTCAACCTGATGAAGGCATTCATTTGAAATTTGAGACCAAGGTCCCTGACACAATCGCAGAGACAAGATCAGTTGACCTGCAATATCACTATCGGGATGTTTTTGGTGAGAACGCTATCCCGGAGGCCTATGAAAGGCTTCTACTGGATGCAATCAATGGCGACACTTCTTTATTCAACCGTGGTGATCAAAGTGAACTGGCCTGGGAGTTGATAGATCCGCTTGTTCAAGCTTGGGAAGACCCCTCAGGACCCACTTTGGCAATTTATGAACAGGGTAGTTGGGGGCCAAAAGAAGCAGACGCCATGCTAGCACTCAATTCTCATAAATGGCAACACTGTTGTGGAACTTGCTAAATCATTGCAATCGACTTCATGAAAAATTAACTACAAAAACCGCCTCACGAGAGGCGGTTTTACTTAGATTATCCGAATTATGGAGTGGTAGGAGTGCTGGTGCGGGTGGGTGTGGCTGTTGGCACCGGTGTTACCAATCTTACCGGAACCTTGAGCAGCTGATCCACCTGCAAGGCAGTATCCGCTGTAATGGTAGCAAAGCCTTCATTAAGCAGATACTTATTGGTCTCAGCAACGATGCGGTCGATAGTTGAAAGGTAGAAGTCGGCAATCGATTTGAGGCTGGCACCGGGTTCCACACGCACATCAATGACCGTGCCTGGACGGATATCTGTTGGTAGCGGTGTTTCGGTGGGTAGTTTGGCGCCAGGTGGCGGGATTAAGACTGTCTGGCCAATGCGCACAATACAATCTGTCAGGCCGTTCACCTGATAGAAGAGCTGCAAAGTGGTATTAAACTGCTCAACCAGGTCGTAGCAGGAGGTGAATTCAGGCGGAATGACGTAGTCAAAAGGTTCGCTCGGAGTAGGTGTAAGGGTAATCGTGGGTGTTTCCGTAGGGGTTGGTGTACGACTGGGGGCAATTGTGGGGGTAACAGGCGTCGGAGTAGCGGTCGCGGTCGCGGTCGCGGTCTTTGTTGCCAGGAAGGTCCAGGCACCACCGCCAAGTTTACCGAAGCCCCAAAGGCCAACCAGAACCAAACCAGCCAGGATCAATAGACCAATAAGGACGTATAAAAATGTCCGTCCCGATTGGCGTTTCTTGCGGTATGAGGAAAGCAAGCTGCTCGATTTTTTCTTGGCCATAAATCACAATCCTTTCGAGATCGGCACAGTTTTCTAATGATTGCATATTACACGCGCAATCAGCGTTTTGTCAAGTATATCACGGGCTAAAAATGTGTTTTTTGCCTACAGAAGCCAGGTTTACACGCGTAATAATGACTAAATTTTGGTAATCGCAACCGGGGTAACCGCAATAGCTTTCTGCAATTCGGCAAGCGGCAGTTCTACTTGCAAACCGATCTTACCAGCGCTAAGAGTGATCGTTTCGCAAAGCAACGCAGTTTCGTCTATGAAGATTGGAAATTTTTTGCGCATGCCAAGAGGCGAGCAGCCGCCATGAACATAACCTGTGAGTGGCAGAAGCTCCTTGGATTTGATCATCTCGATCGCTTTTTCTCCAGCCGCGAGGGCGGCTTTCTTTAGGTCAAGCTCCGTTGCCACGGGTATCATGAAAACAAAATGCCTGCCGGATTTTCCTACTGTGACGAGGGTCTTGTACACGGTCTGTGGATCCTTGCCAAGCAACCTGGCAACCTCTACACCGTTAGTAGCCTCACCGCTTGCATATTCGAAGGGTATGTAGGCTATACCAGCGACTTCGAGAATGCGCATAGCAGTTGTTTTTTCCATCATCATCCACTTAGTCCAAAAACATAACTAATCAGTGTTTTCCCATAATCGGATTGGTAAATAAGTATTTCGATCCAGGCAACCCAGTTTACTGGACTGCAATTACTCAATTAATTTCATTTTTTGTGCGGCTTATATTTATTTACTTGTTAAGGCAACTACGTTGGTGATGATCCATCAAATACCTTTGTAGGTATTGCCCAGTGTAGCTGATTGGATTGCCGCAAATCTCTTCGGGGGTACCTTCGGCTACCAATTCACCACCCCGGTCGCCACCATCAGGCCCGAGGTCAATCAACCAATCTGCCACCTTGATGATATCCAGGTTGTGTTCGATTATCAATACTGTGTTACCTGCATCCACCAGCGATTGCAGTACTTCAATCAACTTGTGTACATCCGCGGCATGCAAACCTACCGATGGTTCGTCAAGGACGTAAATAGTCTTACCCGTCGCCCGTCTGGCCAGTTCTTTGGAGAGTTTGACTCGCTGGGCTTCACCACCGGAAAGGGTGGTGGCTGGTTGCCCCAGGTGTATGTAACCCAAACCGACATCCACGAGGGTCTGCAGTTTGCGCTGGATGCCTGGAAACGCCACAAAGAACTCCAGGGCTTGTTCAACAGTCATTGCCAGAACTTCAGCAATATTCATTCCTTTGTAACGCACTTGCAGAGTTTCATGGTTGTAACGGCTGCCGTGGCAAACCTCACAAGGGACGTAAACATCCGGCAGGAACTGCATCTCAATTCGTAACTCACCCTGCCCCTGGCAGGATTCACAGCGGCCACCCTTCACGTTGAAAGAAAAACGGCCCTTCGAATAACCGCGAATTTTTGATTCCGGTAGATTGGTGAAAAGATCGCGAATTTCATCAAACAGCCCGATATAGGTGGCTGGGTTTGAGCGCGGGGTGCGCCCGATCGGTGATTGATCTATGTTGATGATCTTGTCGAGATTTTCTACCCCTTCGATCCGTTCAACCTTACCTGAGGAAGTATGCGCGTTCATTAGTTGCCGTGCCAGGCTACCGTAGAGTATATCCACCAATAAGGTGGATTTACCTGAACCTGAGACGCCAGTGATGCACACAAGTTTGCCAAGCGGGATCTCAACCGTTAGTTTCTTCAGGTTGTTCTCTTCAGCATTGACAATCCTCAGGAATTGTCCGTTGCCTTCGCGGCGATGCTCAGGAATTGGTACAAATTTTCTGCCAGAGAGGTATGCGCCAGTAATCGATTTTGGGTTAGCCTCGATGTCATCCGGGCTTCCCTCAGCAACCAGTTCCCCGCCATGTTCCCCAGCACCAGGTCCCAGGTCTACCACCCAATCCGCCGATCGAATGGTTTCATCATCGTGTTCGACGACCAATACAGTATTTCCCAGGTCACGCAGCCCTCGCAAAGTTGCCAAAAGTTTGCTATTGTCGCGGGGGTGCAGACCGATAGAAGGTTCATCCAAAACGTAGAGAACTCCCATCAGCTTTGATCCAACCTGAGTAGCCAGGCGGATGCGTTGCGCTTCACCGCCAGATAGTGTTGCCGCGGAGCGGTCAAGGGTAAGGTAATCCAGGCCAACATCCACCAGGAAGCCCAGTCGCGCGTTGATTTCACGCAGGATACGTTCAGAGATTAATCGATCTCGGTTCGTCAAAGAGCTGGCTTCGGAAGCTAAAACTTCAACCCAATCGTGGGTTTGTTGAATTGGCCAAGAGGTTACCTCTATGATATTTGCGTCGGTAACCGTTACCCCCAGAGCTTCCTTGCGCAGGCGTTTGCCATGGCATTCCGGGCAGGAGGTCTCTTTCATAAACTCGTTGATGCGGGAGCGAATCCATTCAGAGTGGGTTTCACGCCAACGCCGTTCAAGGTTGCCAATCACACCTTCAAAAGCTGTGGTGAAGCTGCTTCTGCGCCCGCTGCGGCCGATGTAATCAACCGGGATTTCTTTACCCTTAGTGCCGTAGAGCAGTAAGTCAAGCTGTTCTTTACTGAGCTTGCTTATCGGGTCATTTAGGCTGAATCCGCTGTATTTAGCCAGAGCAGCGAGAGTTTGCCAGTAATAGCCACCTTCCTCACGTTGGCCATTCCATTCCAGTACGGCTAAAGCTCCCTGGCTGAGGCTCTTACTTCTATCCGGAATTAACAGATCCGGGTCAATCTTCAATTGGCTGCCCAGTCCCTGGCAAGTTGGGCAAGCACCGTGAGGTGTGTTAAATGAGAAAGAGCGTGGCTCTATCTCCAATAGCAACGAACCATGTTCCGGGCAGGCGAGGTTTTCTGAAAATGGGATATCAATTGGTGGTTCGAGACTAATGTTTTGGATGGTCAGGTAACCATCCCCAAATTTGAGGGCTGTCTCCACCGAATCAGTCAGTCGTGAAACAAATGAGGTTTGATCGGCCTCATTTTCTTCGTGATGGATGACAATGCGGTCGACAACTGCCTCAATGGTGTGTTTTTCGTAGCGTTCGAGCTCTATCTTATCATCCAGGTTGTAAATCAAACCGTCAACCCGCGCGCGGGTGAAACCTGACTTTCCGATATCCTCCAGCACCGCCTGGTAAGTACCTTTTCGGTCACGCACTACCGGTGCCAGTAGAATCAGGCGGGAGCCCTCCGGCATGGCCAAGAGGATGTTAACGATCTCTTCAGCGCTCTGTTTGTGCAGCGCGCGGCTACATACCGGACAATGCGGTACGCCAACACGGGCGAAGAGCAAACGTAAATAATCGTAAATTTCGGTGACTGTACCTACTGTTGAGCGTGGATTATGCGAAGTGGCTTTCTGGTCGATAGAGACTGCTGGTGAAAGGCCTTCGATCGAATCTACATCCGGTTTATCCATCTGACCAAGGAACATGCGGGCGTAGGAGGAAAGCGATTCTACATAACGGCGCTGGCCCTCGGCGAAGATGGTATCAAAGGCCAGGGAGCTTTTACCGGAACCTGAGAGGCCGGTTAGAACTACAAATTTGTCCCTGGGTATTTCAACGGTAATATTCTTAAGGTTGTGCTCGCGGGCACCTACCACGCGTAAATTGTCTCTGCTCATGAAAGTCTCCAACCTGTTATTATATCGAAACTGAACTGCCATGATCCGGAAGTATCACGTTGAAGCATGTTTGTGAATGAGTCTGACGTGAGATATTAGACCAATAGTTCTATTATAATCTGCTTGCGAAATTCTGCAATGGATAAAGTGGAGCTATGAGACTGATGAGGATAATTCCTCTTTCTTTGCAATGCGGCTCAAAATTCCACTAGCGGGGAAGCCCAGAATCATTGGCAGCCAAAACGACATCAAGCGGTAACCGATAATTACCACCGCGC
This sequence comes from uncultured Anaerolineaceae bacterium, assembly GCA_964391795.1. GTDB lineage: Bacteria > Chloroflexota > Anaerolineae > Anaerolineales > Anaerolineaceae > Mesolinea. The sequence goes on from CAYMNM010000008.1 coordinate 13,100, forward strand.
TAACTTCACCAGGAACGCCAAGGCTTTTGAAAATGGCAGCCATCGATGCTTCAATTACCCCAATCCCACCAGGGAAGAGGAAGGCAATCTTGGCTATTAAGTATGGAATACCGTAACCTGCAAAAAGTACTCCAGGCTCAACCGGATACCCGGCCGCGACGAAGAAGAAATACAGGCACAACATATCCGAAAAGATGTAGATTGCAGCACCAAGCAACGGTTTCTTCCAGCGCCCTTTGCCGAGCGCTCTCCAGGTGTCTATAAAATTGTTGACCATATCAAAGGTCTTTTCGGGATCATAAGCTTTCTTTTTAAATCGCGCCCAATACCAGAGCACCCAGTTGGCCACAGCAAACGCAACCTTCGGAAAGTAGAGGGCAATCAATCCGCTAAATGAAAAAACCGCCAGGATGACCAGGAAGATGATGTATTCAATCAAAGAAGATTGGGTCAATTTATTCATGATGAAAAGTACAACAATGCCGATAATGGCTACCGATTCAATCACCCCATTGAGCAAAATGGATGGCAAGACTCCGGCCATCGTAGCTGTGGAGCGATCTGCGCCGTTCTTGCGCATGAAGCCAAAGGTAGTGGCAGAGGCCCCAACCCAGCCGCCTGCAACCAAACCGATGCTGGCAGATGCTAAAGCAATCAAGGATCCTTTGAGATATGAGAGGTACTTATTGTTGATAGCCATGATGGAAGAGAGCGTAAAGCCATAACCAAAATAACAGCTAACCTGGGCCAGTACGGCCAGTAGAACAGCCCACCAGGTCATGGATTCCACAATGGTCATTGCATTCTGAAGATTACCAATACGCGGTAGTAAAACGTTCACCGCCAAACCCAAGATCACCAGGATGAGCAAATAACGCCAAACTTTCTTTTTGCTCTTGGGGGTAGGGTTTTCTAACGCGTCCATTGGTCTGTGGGCTTTGATGATCAGTTTAAAAGGTTGGCTAATTTCCATAATAGTATACCTTCAATGGAAAATGCATGAAGCATGCCAGTCTAAGCCTCCAATACTACTGGAAAAAGCAATTACTCACTTGGCAACTTTGCCGGATCGATATACCCGGTATCTCAGGTAAAATTAGGGAAATACCCTGGAGGTGCCATGGAATTTCAGGAAGCCACTGTTCTAAAGCAATCGAAGATAATCAGCTCAAAGGCACGAGTCGCTTTTGGATTCGCCCAGCTGGGGATGGCCATTGTCGGTGGAGTTTATACAGCCATGCTTACAAAATTTTTCCAGGATAATATGGGTTTGGACGCGGGTTGGATTGGTATCGCCATGATCATCTATGCTATCTGGAATGCCATCAACGACCCCATCTTTGGGGAAATTACCGACCGCACCAAACATCACTTGGGTCGGCGTGTTCCATACTTGCGTTATACAGCACCATTCTATGCAATCACTTTTATCGCCATATGGCTCTGCCCCGAAAACGCCAGTCAGATCTTAAAGTTTGCTTGGATGCTCATTACCATGCTGGCGTATGACACCTGCTACACAATCATTGGTCTGGTTCACGGCACTTTTATCCCAGAACTCTCTGAATCGGATCTTGAACGTGGAAAACTCTTGATTGTGGCTGCCCTCTTTGGTCTGTTGGGGACTCTACTGGCCTTTATCATCCCCGAATTGGTGCGACCCGGCGGGACCGGTGACAATGTTTCGTTGACACCCTTTAGAATCGCCATGCTCGTTATCGGCATCATCTGTGCCGGTTTCATCTTCTATTCAAGTTTTGTGCTGAAGGAGCGCAAAGAATTTAGCGTGGTTGATAAGCCCATTCACTGGTGGAAAGCCATTAAGAGCACTATCATTAATAAGTCTTTCATTGTCTACGTCATCACTAGTTTTATGTGTACCTTCATGTTCGCCGTGGCGATGGGAGCCATTTTTTACCTTTCTGACTACGTCTACCAAAGCCCTTATGGGGTTTTTCCGCTTCTTGGAGCACTCTTTATCCCTTTGACGATTGGGGTGCCATTGGTTGAAATTCCGCTCAAGCGGTGGGAAGCCTCAAAGGTTTGGAGTGCGTATCTGTTGATCTGCGCTGTTGGATTTTCCCTGGTTTATTTTGTTCCAGTTGCGCTGATACCGGTGGCCATTGCCCTTGCAGGTTTTGGCTATTCTGGCAATCAAGTGGTGAATTACATTGTGCTCAGCCAGGTCGTGGATGAAGATGAGATAAAGACTGGTGTGCGACGCGAAGGCTCTTACTTGGGCGCAAATGCCCTTATCACTAAACCTGCCCAATCGGTGGCAATCTATATCACCGCCTTCATCCTGGCAGAAACAGCTTTTGTTACGACCCAGGCCAATGGAGGGGTGCCTTTCCTCAACCAACCCGAGAGTGCCCGTATGGGCATCCGCGCTCTGGTAGGCTTAATCCCTGGGATTACGCTTTTTCTGGGGGCTGTAGCGCTTTTGTGGTTCCCAATCAAGGGGAAAAAATTGACAGAACAACAGCACATCATTTTGGAGATGCATGCCAGGAAGGCAGACGACCTTGCTAATATGCAGCAAGGTATTCGTCATGGGGAGATTGGCAAGGGCTCAAAATTTGTTCCGGACGGAGAAACCGTTGAATGAAGTCATACTTCGAAGAAATATGGGTTAACTATCCCAGCCGTAGAGGGTTTATCAACATTACATCGGATGTGCAAAAAGCTCTTCACCATTGTGACATAAAGGAAGGCCTGGTGCTGGTGGATACTTTGCATAACACCGCCTCGGTGTTTGTAAATGCTGACGAATCTGCTCTGAACGAAAAATATAAAAAATGGCTGGGGGATCTAGCTGCGCAAATTCCCATCCATCAGTCTCTTTACAATGATAGTGTGAAAGATGATGCAGATGATCGCATGAAACGACACAACAAAGGGCGAGAGGTTGTAGTGGCGGTTAGCAATGGCGAACTTGACTTTGCTCCTGGAGAACAACTTTATTTTCGAGAATTTGATAGTAGCCGACCCAGACAAATTTTAATCAAGGTCATTGGTGAATAGTTTGTACAGGCCTAAAACATATTTGTGCATGCTTTGCTTTACAATAAAGAAAATTGCATAGATTACTGCAGAAATACTGAAAAGAAAGAGGAAATATGATCACTGAAAAAGAATCCTGGATGAAAACCCCCGTTGCTTTACCCGAACTTCCTTGGGCAAAAGAAGCCCTGGCCCCCGTGATTTCCGCGAACACAATTGATTACCATTATGGCAAACACCACAAAGCCTATGTCGACAAGACCCTTGAACTGATCAAAGGTACTGAATTTGAAAATATGAGTATTGAAGAAATTGGTATGGCTACCTTCAATAACCCAGAGAAGAAAGTGCTTTACAACAATGCCATGCAAATCTGGAACCACAATTATTATTGGAAATGCCTTGCGCCTGCTGGGACTGTCAAACCATCTGAAAAGCTACTCAAGCGCGTCGAAAAAGATTTTGGTTCCTGGGAAGAATTCCGTAAACAATTAGTTCAGGCTGGAATGACCCAATTTGGGTCTGGTTGGGCTTGGGTTGTGCTTGAGAATGACAAACTTTCCGTATTCAAAACACCCAATGCTGAAGATGCCTGGAGCCATTCCCATAAACCTGTCCTCACCCTGGATGTCTGGGAGCATGCCTATTACCTGGATTACCAAAACAAACGTCAGGCTTACCTCGAAGCCGTCATCGATCAACTGGTCAACTGGGATTACGTTGAAGCCCAGATCTTTGCATAAAAGATAGCCCTATGCAAAAAAATAGAGGAGCCTTGGCTCCTCTTTTTTTTGTAACTTGTCAATTAAATCCATTATTGTGGCACGTTAGCGGGGGCTAGTGTTTGCTACTTGAGGTCTTCTCCTTGAATAAAGGCTTCCGTTTTGGCGTGGCAGAGCTCGTCTTTGTATTGCACTGGAGGAGTTTTCATAAAATAAGAAGAAGGTTCGAGGATTGGACCTCCAATACCACGGTCGAGGGCCAATTTGAGGCAGCGAATGGCATCGATGACCACACCAGCAGAATTGGGCGAGTCCCAGACTTCCATTTTTACTTCCATGTTAAGCGGTACATCCCCGAATGTCGTGCCTTCCATTTTGATGTAGCAGAATTTGCGGTCCTTCAGCCAGGGCACGTAATCGCTCGGGCCAACATGGATGTCTTCCTCATCCAGTTTGTACGGCAGCATGCTGGTAACCGCGCCGGTCTTGCTAATTTTCTTGGACTCAAGGCGTTCGCGCTCGAGCATATTCATGAAGTCGGTGTTACCGCCAAAATTGAGCTGGTAGGTGTGATCAAGTTTGACACCGCGATCAACGAAGAGGCTGGTGAGCACACGGTGGGTGATGGTTGCTCCAACCTGGCTTTTGATGTCGTCTCCGATGATTGGCAACCCGGTTTCTTGGAAGCGTTTGCCCCAGTATTCGGAGCTGGCGATAAAGACCGGGATGCAGTTAATAACCCCAACGCCTGCCTTCAATGCCTGTTCCATATACCATTTTGTGGCCATTTCTGATCCGACCGGCAAATAGTTAATCAGCAAATCAGCCTTGGTTTCCTTGAGGATTCCTACTATATCATCAGTGGGGCCAGGTGCTTTTTTGAGGATTGTGGAAAGATACTTGCCCAAGCCATCGTGTGTCATACCGCGACGAACTTTGACCCCCATTTTTGGCACCTGGCAGAATTTGTAGGTGTTATTTGGGTAAGCGTAGATGGCTTCAGAGACATCCAAGCCAACCTTGGTATCCACCACATCAAAAGCCGCCACGACTTCAATATCACGAATTCTGTAACCACCCAGATTGACGTGCATCAAACCAGGAATGCGGTCGTCGTCCTTGGCATCCTTGTAGTAATAGAGCCCCTGAACAAGGGATGAGGCACAGTTGCCCACACCCACGATTGCAATCCTAATTTTGTTGTCTTTTGCCATTTTCTGCTCCTTGAGTTAATGGAATTTCAAACTTCAGAATAATAACATCCTGAGCGCGATTCTGGGGAAGGTTTGGTCAATTAAGTAACGATTCCCAGGTGAGTCAAAACCACCCGGAAAGCAATGAAGAGCAAAACCAGGCCACCCACGATTTCCATGCGTTTGCCAAACTGACAACTCAGGTGATGCCCGGCGAAGAGCCCTATAACGCTTAGTAGTGCGGAGATGACTCCAATCGTGATGACAGAGAATAGAACAGGTACCTTCATAAGTGCGATCGAAAGGCCAACCGCGAAGGCATCTATGCTGGTTGCCACTGAAAGCAAGACCATGGTTCTGCCTTTGGAAGGGTTCTGGTAAAAAGCCTCACAGTCTTTGGTAAGGCCAGATTTGAGCAACTTGTAAGCCACATAGCCCAGAAGAGCAAAGGCAATCCAATGGTCCCAGGCGGCAACATAATGGATGATTGTGCCTCCGAGTATCCAACCAACACCTGTCATTCCAGCTTGAAAGATGCCAAAATGTGCAGCCAAGCGGAATTTACCACGCAAGTCGGGGATTTGGCCGCTGGTACCGACTGCAAGGGAAACAGCAAAACAGTCCATAGCCAGACCGACCGAAAGGAGCAGAATAGTAAGAAATTGCATTGCGTGATTGTACCGAATCCGTCAAAAAATGGTGATATTTCACACCTATTTAAAAAAACTAATCTTGAATAGAAATGATTCCCTACTGGTTCAGGCGTTATCTTTTGGGTCTAGGGCAGCGTTCAAGCCATCCCCAAGAAAACTCCAGGCTAAACCAAAAAGCACGATTGCCAGGGAGGTGGGCACGAAAATCCACCAGAATGTAAAGACACCTTTGTTCGCGAACATATAGTTTCTACCCATTAAAAGCAGGGCTGCCCAGGGAGAGCCTTTACCAACACCGAGATAAGTAAGCGCGGATTGCAGAACTGCCAGTGCCCCAATATCTTTTGCGGCCATGGAAATTAACGGGTGTATGGCATTTGGGATGATATGCATGTAAATGATGCGCCAATTCTTCACCCCGGAAGCTTTTGCAGCAAGGATATACTCATTTTGCATGACTTTTCTGACAGAACTGTTCATTACCCTGGCATAAGGCATCCAGAGGAACAAGGCGAATGAAAGAGAAACAGGGTCAATTGACAAAACAAATTTTTGGAGTGGAGATAATGCTTGAAAGTAATAAGTCATCCCTCGCGCAAGTTCGTAGGTTTCGGCCCCAACTGTCTTTAACAGGAATGCGCGATAGGCGTTATAGAACAAGACCGTAGCAACAATAATCGGGAATGCAAGCATGGTATCGGTGAACCAAAGCAAAAATCGCCCAAAAAAATTCCGATAGTAGGCACTTAGAGTGCCAAGCAAGGTTCCAATGAAAAAGATGACTGCCGTTACAGAGATGCCGAAAATGAGGGCATCCCTGGCGCCCCACATGAGGGTATGGAAGACGTCTGCTCCATTATGCAGGGTACCCAAGGGTGCCTCAGGTCTTGGTGGCTGGGGTGTCGTTGTTCGCCATGAAACGGTCAAGAGTTTAAACGCGGGGTCATCGCCATTTGGATCTGCAGGGGAAAGCAAAGGTGCCGCCAAAGCCATCAGAACGAAAAGAGCTATCAAGCCTAACGCCAACCGATTTTGCCAGGAAGCTAAAAACTTACGCAGTCTACTCATCTGATCTCAGAGACTCCAGCTCTTCGATCAAATACATACAACAATATGTCTAATATGAACATCGACAGAAGTACCAACAAAATGCTGATGACGGCGAAACCCATGATAATTGCTGAATCTAAACCGTCACTGATTGTTTTTAGCCCCAGGTAGGAGAGGCCTGGATAGTGGAAAATTTCTTCGACGATATATGTATTGGTAAGCAACATGGCAACGGAAAGCATGGAATTAGAAAGTAGAATTGGGGTCACGTTTTTAAGCGCGTATTGCCACTGTAATTTCCACTCCGGGAGTCCCATCCCCCTGGCCATGGTGATGTATTCTTTTTTGAGCTCATCCAAGATACCAGTGCGTGTTAACCTTGTCAGGATTGCCCACTGAGGCAAAGCCAGTGTAGTAGCCGGTAATACCAGATGTTTGAGGGCATCCCAACTCACATCAGGTCTGCTGTTTAGCAGACCATCAATCGTGATGAGCCCCGTAAAAAGTCTGAAATTTTCTGAATTTACCAGAACCAGGTTGGTGCTGGTCAACCTGTCTGGACCAAACCAGCGTAAATTGATTGAGAAAAATATGATTAGCAGAATGGCCAGGATCAAAGTGGGGATAGAGGTCGCCACTGAAGCCGAAAATCTAAAGATCAGATCTTGAAACTTGTTTTTATGTCCAGCCGCAATAAGACCGCTAAGCAATCCTATGGGTAGGAAAAGCAGAATTGAATAAAGTGTCAGCTCAATCGTAGGAGGCAGGCGGTTGGTAATTGCCTGAAGCACGTCAACTCTGAGAGTAGGACTGTAACCCCAATTGCCCTTTAGAAAATTATTCAACCAATTGAGATATTGCACCACGTAAGGTGCTTCCAGATGATAATCCTTGATTGACTGATTGAGCTTGATCTCAATCTGCTTGGGGCCCATGTTTTTTGTGTTGGCAGGCAGGTAAAGGCGAGCTCTCTCAAGCGGTGTCGTGCTTGCAACAATAAAACCGTAAATGATCGCCGTAATCAGAACAAATGAAAGGGTGTAGAGTATAGTCTTTCGTAATAAGAAAGCCAACAGTTTTTCCATCTAATTCTCTTTAGCGGATATTATGAGAATATCCTGAAAAAATTATACTCTTTGGAGGGAGAACAACGTTAGGGAAAATTTGTCAGCATGCAATTGACGGCTGAGCATGCCAGCAGCAAGATGCGGGCAATTAATTTGGATATCACGTACTTCGATTCCCTCCACTGAGCACACAAAAATGCCTGAGCAAACTTTGAAATCAAATTAGCCCAAGCGTTCTAAAAACCTTCCCTTTTCGATAGGCCTAAACTATAATACTGGCATGCAATTCGATCTGCACGCTCCCTACCAACCCACTGGAGACCAGCCAACCGCCATCAGTGAACTGATTGAGGGTATCCGTAAAGGTTACCGTAATCAGGTTTTGTTGGGCGCTACCGGTACCGGTAAAACTTTCACGGTGGCAAATGTTATCCAGGAACTGCAGATTCCAACCCTGGTGATGACCCACAATAAAACGCTGGCAGCCCAACTCTATGCAGAATTCAAAGAATTCTTCCCTAACAATGCTGTTGAATACTTTGTTTCCTACTACGACTACTATCAACCGGAAGCCTACGTTCCGAGGCGCGATCTCTACATCGAAAAAGAAACCGATATCAACGAAGAGATTGACCGCTTGCGCCTGGCCGCTACCACTAGTCTGCTTTCCAGGCAGGATGTGATCATTGTAGCTTCGGTTTCAGCCATTTATGGCTTGGGCGACCCAACTGTTTACAATCAGAGTGTAATACATCTCAATAAAGGCCAGATTTCACGCCGCAACGCTTTATTACGGCAGTTGGTAGATATCCAATATCAACGCAATGATATGGAAACCAAACCGGGTGTCTTTCGTGTGCGCGGAGACACTTTGGAGATCCTGCCAGCCTACAGCGACAGGGATTCGCTGCGGGTGAGTTTCTTTGGGGATGAAATCGAATCCATCACCCGTTTGGACCGCATCAGCGGCGAAATCATCGAACGCCTTGACCGTGTGGATATCTTCCCAGCCAAGCACTACGTCACGGATGAAAGCCGGATGGAGAAAACGCTCTTTGATATTGAAGTGGAATTAGAGAGCCGTCTGACGCATTTCAAGAACAACGGCCAGTTGCTGGAAGCCCAAAGACTGGAGCAACGCACTCGTTACGACCTGGAAATGTTGCGCGAGGTAGGTACCTGCGCTGGGATTGAGAATTACTCCCGTCATATTGACCAGCGTGCCCAGGGAACGGCGCCGTGGACCCTGCTGGATTTCATGCCCAGCCGCTACCTGATGGTATTGGACGAATCCCACATGATGGTGCCGCAACTGCGCGGAATGTACAATGGTGACCGTTCCCGTAAGGAAACGCTCGTAGAATACGGATTTAGATTGCCTTCTGCTTTGGATAACCGACCACTCAAGTTCCCTGAATTTGAGAAAATGATGGGCGTTACTCTTTACACCAGTGCCACTCCGGGTCCGTACGAGATGGACAAGGCTGACCAGGTCGTCGAGCAGATAATTCGTCCGACTGGTTTGGTGGATCCGAAAATCAGTGTAAGGCCAACCGCCGGTCAGATAGATGACCTTATTAACGAATTGCGCAAGCGGATTGATCGTGGCGAACGCGCCCTCATCACTACCCTTACCAAACGCATGGCCGAAGATATGGCAGATTACCTGAAAGAAGCCAACTTCAAGGTGCACTACCTGCATTCTGAAGTACTCAACATGGAGCGCATCAGTATTTTGCGAGACTTGCGTACCGGTGTGTATGACATCATCGTAGGTATCAACCTGCTACGCGAAGGCCTTGACCTACCTGAGGTCTCACTGGTGGCCATCATGGACGCGGATAAGGAAGGTTTTTTGCGATCTGGCACTGCTCTAATCCAGACCTTTGGCCGTGCCGCAAGGCACGTAAATGGTGAGGTCATCCTTTACGCGGATAAAATGACCGATTCAATGAAGCGCGCCATCGATGAAACTAACCGCCGTCGTGCTAAACAGGAAGCGCATAACCTGGCTAACAATATTTCGCCTGTCAGTATCAGCAAGGCTGTGCACGACCTCACTGACCGTATTGGTGGTTTGGATACCGATGATGGAAAACCCAGGCATCTTTCAGCCCCTGAATTGGCAGCTGAGATGGATAAACGCGAGTTGACCAAGATGATTGCCCAGTTGGAGAACCAAATGAAGGCTGCCGCCAAGGACCTGCAATTTGAGCGCGCGGCTATGCTGCGCGATCAGGTATACGAGTTGAAGACCATCCTGGCTGAAGATTCAGGTTTACCGCTTTGGAAGCAACAGGAAGTGCTGGCACGCCGTATCGATTAGTTGCAGCCCTATTTGCTGAAATTCTTGTGTACCAGGGCTTTTTTAAAAATTTCTTTCCCGCTTGAAAAAGTAATTATTCCTTCTGCTTCTTCCAGCAGAACAAATTTTGCGGCTGCAATCTCCGATTGCTGGGGCCTCAGGTTCTTGGCTTCCTGCGCATCGCACCAGCCGACAAAGTAAACCACATCCTTGCTCACGCCACCTTTTGGGGAATAGTTGATTGTTTCCCTAAAGTCTTGATCCAAAACAACGCTCAGGCCACTTTCTTCGTTGACCTCCCGTAGAGCGGTCTCAAGTTCCGTTTCATTTGCCTTGACATGCCCTTTAGGGAAATCCCAGTGACCAACCCGATGTTTGAGGAGTAATACTTTTTCTCCATCGGAAAATTGGCAGAAGACCACTGCTCCACAGGATTTTTCGAGTTTGATTTCAGGTTCTGAGTTCATGGTTATCTGCTCAATGTGATAATCTGTCAATTTTTTTAGTTCACCAATGTTCGATGCCAAACCAGTCAAATTCACCTGAGGCAGCGGACCATGTGACTTGTACTTCCTTGACCCTTGACCCACCAGGGCCTCGCTGCAACGCAGTAAGCAAGGTTTCAAGATCTTCCAGGCTTCCCTCAGCAAGCACTTCTACACGGCCATCTTGGAGATTGCGAACCCAACCAGTCAATCCGAGTTCCCGTGCATGGTCATACACAAAGTAGCGGTAACCCACACCTTGCACCCGCCCGCTAATAAATGCTTGCAGCTGTGTTTCCATCGGGTCTAGCTTTCTGATTTAGTGATCGTCCTCAAATGGTTCTTCGTCGTCATCGTCATCGTAATAAAGGGCATCCTCGTCGTCATCATCTTCATCCGCGAATTCCCCATCTTCATCCATGTATTTCTCCCACTCTTCATAATCCGGGTGATCTAGTTCTGCGTCATCTTCATCCGCATCTTCAGAGTCTTGGGTATTTCCATGCACAAGTTCCTCAAGGTCCTCTTCTTCAACATCCATCATCTGGTAAAGGCCGGACTCATTGGTGAAATTGAGCTCATCTATAGCTTCTTCCAACAAGCTGTATTCTTCATCATCATCGGTGAGCTCCTGTAGACGGGTAAAAACCTCCATTACGCCTTCGCCGCCAATCTGTGACAGCGCCCAAATAGCCTCTTTCCTTAGTTCTACGTCGGTTCTTGGTGTAAGAAGTTTGAGTAAAGGTTTGCGGGCTACAGCCAGGCCTACGCCGCCGGCGGCGTGAATTGCTTGCAGGCGAATTTCATGGTCGGGGTCATCAAGGTGCTCCATAATGTGCTCTTCCCAAACGTCATCAGCCGAGCGGCCAATGGCGAAAAGCGCGCTTTCCACCCATTTAGAATCCGAGTGGTCAACCGCGCGGCGAATCATGGCAGGTACCTCTTCGCGAGATGAATAGCCCAAGGATTCCAATGCACGACGACGCACCTGCTCTGAAGGGTCTTGTGCGTAAGACTTTAGAAGCGCTTCTTCAATTTCATGGAGCTTGTCTTCCGGTAATTCTTCCATTTCTCCAAAATAAACGTAGGGTCCCAGCGCATTTGCCGCAGCAGACCTGATTAACTCATTCCGAGCCTGGTCCTTGAGCAGACGCATGTACATCGGGATTAGTTGTTTATCTTCCGTAGTAAAAAGGAGGTCTATGCCACCGCAAACCACATCTGTATCATCGTCATCCAGTGCTGTTCGCCCAACAGCCTCAAAATCATAGAGAAAGTCGCTGTCGTTGACCACAACCAAGTCTTTTATCAGGTTGCGCCGTCTTTCAAGGGGAATTTTTGGCCAGAGCTTGGCCAGTTCTTGTTGGTCTTGCGGTAGAAGATCAGAGAACAAGTAGAGCAATTTGGCTGGAAACGGACTGGGGTCTAACAAGGCTTCAGTGAGTTGTGGGATGGGAGAGGTTATCTGCATTTCTGGCTCCAATTAGGGCAATATAACTGGGTTGATGAAGTCCATCATCAAGAGGTATGCCATCAGCGCGAGCATCAAGAGCATCATGACGCTGTTGATGGCGTTGGCAACCTTCTGAGGAAATTTACGTTTGAAAAGCAACTCTGGCAATAGCAGTAGAATTTGTCCGCCATCCAGAGGTGGAATGGGCAAAATATTCATCAAGCCCAGGCTGGTGGAGACCATGCCAACAAAAGCCAAGCGATAAATGGGAGCCTGAACGTTTGCGCTGGCTGGGAGATTCTTGTCCATCGCGTTGAAGTAGCTGAACATGTCGTACATCCCCTTCAAGCCAACAGCCCGGTCAGTAATGGGGTCTGTGCGCCCACTGAAGAGACGGCCTATAAGGCCAAAGATTTGTTCAAAAAAGCCGCTAAAATCTTCCCAACCGGATTTAACAGCTTCACCAAAACTCACTGGACCGTTTGGATTCATGGGCGCGAAGCCAATAGAGCCTTCGTTGGCTGGCGCGTTGACCCGAGGGGTCAGGCGTACACTGATGGTTTCACCGTTTCGGATCAACCGTATCTCAACTTCAGTGCCAGCGTTGGCCTTGATGATTTCCTGCATTTCAGGAATGCTATTTAAGGCTTGTCCGTTGATACTTAGCAATTGGTCATTTGGGAGCAGGTAGGCAGCTCCCGGTGTGTTCGGAGTAGTTTGATACACCAGGATCTTATTGGAAACCGGCTTACCAGCGGCTGCATACATGATGATCAATACTGAGAGACCAAGAATGAAGTTCATGGTTACACCGGCGAGGAGCACAATCAGCCGCTTCCAGGGCGCTGCAGAGGCTATGCCACCTTCAACAGTTTCATCGCCTTCACCTTTTGGGCGTACAAAGCCTCCAAACGGGATCGCATTCAGGGTGATTTCTGTACCACCAACCGTACCCAGTTTGATCAATTTTGGCGGCAAGCCCAGTCCAAACTCTTCCACAGGAATGCCGACGGCTTTGCTTGCAAGCGCGTGCCCAACCTCGTGAATGACCACTAAGATGCCGAGCACAATGATGAATTGGACAATTACCCAAATATTTGTCATAGAAACTCCTCAACCGATTATACCTATTTTAAACCTACGAATATTTGATTTGCATAAGCGCGGGAAGATACTGTAATATTTACAGGTTAATATATGGTTAATGATATATCTCAGGCCTATGCAAAAGGGATGGGAGGGATAGAATAATTCCATGCAAGCCTCACACAAGATCAACCGAACCCACATCGCTATTTTTTGGCATCTTTATTCAAAACCAAACCAAAGGGTCCGGTTTTAGTTAGTCTTACCTCAGCATCAAAACCCCGGAACCCAAAACCGGGGTTTTTTTATACCAAGTTTAAGAAGGAGACTGTCATTATGAACAAACAAAGAGATGTGAGCAAGACAAGAACCTCCGAAAGCCCCGTGTTTAGCACGAAGTTAGGGGTTTTGCTGGTTACTTTAGGGTCGGCTGTTGGATTGGGCAATATTTGGAAGTTCCCAGCCCTGGCTGGCCTCAACGGTGGGGCTGCATTCGTCCTGATTTACCTAATATGTACGCTGGTACTTGGGCTTCCGGTCATGCTTGCCGAACACGCTATGGGCCGGGAAGGTCGTAAGGACGTGATTGGCACCATGCAAAAACTTGCACCAAAAAGCCTTTGGTGGATTATCGGAGCAAGCGGTATTTTGGCTGCCTTCCTGATTATGGCCTTTTATTCTGAGGTGGCTGGTTGGGTAGTGGCCTATATCGGCAAAGCAATTACGCTCGGTCAACTTACCACCGACCCTGTCACGAATGAAAAAATTTTTACCGATCTGGTTACAAGCCCAATCCAATCGCTTGTTTGGCAGTGGGTTGTCCTGATCGGAACGGGCTTGATTATTGCCTTGGGTGTTGTTAAAGGCATCGAAGCGACCATCAAGCGCGCTTTACCGTTGCTCTTTGTCTTACTGATTGTCGTGATTGTGCGCAGCGTTACCTTGCCTGGTGCAGCGGCAGGCCTTGAATTCCTTTTCAAACCAGACTGGTCAAAAGTTACTTTCTCAACGGTGTTGACCGCTTTGGGACTGGCCTTCTTCAAACTCTCTGTTGGCATGGGCTGCATGATGACTTACGGGGCTTACTTTCGCAAGGACCAAAATATCCCTGTTACAGCTACACGTATTGTGCTTCTGGACTTATTGATCTCTATCATGGCAGGCCTGGCGATCTTCCCGGCGGTGTTTGCTTTGGGGTTTGAGCCAGGTGCTGGACCTTCGTTGCTCTTCATTACCATTCCGGCAGTGTTTGCTTCCATGCCGTTTGGTAACTTCTTTATGGTCATTTTCTTTATTCTGACTGCGCTGGCAGCCACGGGTGCTATCCTATCGCTGCTGGAGGTCATAACTTCATACCTTGAAAACCATCTCAAGATGAAGCGAGTGACTGCAACAATTCTCACCGTACTTGGAATTGCCATATTTGGGGTGCCGGCTGCGCTTTCCAGCAGTTCAACCGCGAATTTGTTGGTCTTTGGGAAAACCTTTTTCGATTTCTATGATTTTGTTACCTCTAATATTTTGCTGACCGTAGGCGGTCTGCTGATTTCTGTCTTTGTTGGTTGGGTGTGGAAGTACCCCAAACTGGATGCTCAGCTTAGCAATCAGGGACAGCTAAAGAATGAGACTGTGACCAAGTTTTTCTTCTTCATGCTCAAATTTGTAACGCCTGTGTTGATTTTCCTGATTTTACTTTCCGGATTTGGCCTGGTTAAATGAACGGAAAAGCTCCCGAAAGGGAGCTTTTCTTTTCCTTCCCACTGTGTGAAGCTCTGTTATCCATCTTGAAATTGTTCCGAATCCCTGTTTACCAGCGATGGGCCTACTGAAAAGGTATAATCCAAGCCATGACTACATTCGTCTCCCTTGACCTTGAAACTACTGGCCTTGACCCGAACACCGACTCGATTATCGAAATCGGGGCAGTGAAATTTAACGAAAATCGTGTTGAGGGTGAATATTCCACCCTCATCAATCCTCGAAAACCGATTTCAAATTTCATCACGAATCTTACCGGGATCACTAATACGATGGTTTTAAACAAGCCCTTCCTTGCAGACGCACTGCCAGATCTATTGCGTTTTGTGGGGGACGCAATCATCATTGGCCAGAATATTGCCTTTGATTTGAGTTTCTTACAAAAATCTGGCCTTTTTCGTAATAATCAGACCATTGACACCTACGAACTGGCTTCTGTTCTGTTGCCAACTTCTCCACGCTACAACCTGAGCGCTCTTGCTCAACAACTGGGAGTGATACAGACCGCTGCCCACCGTGCCCTGGACGATGCCCAAACAGCGCGCCAGGTATTTCAGGTTTTAGTAAAGACAATTGACAATCTCCCAATCAAACTGATCGCAGAAATCGTAAGACAATCCGACGGCGTAGACTGGAAGGCTGAATTGCCTTTCAGGTGGGCACTAAAGAAAAAGAACCTGGAAGGTATTCAGGTGCGCCGTGTTACAGAAGAAGCTGATTACGACCTTGAATTTGCACGCCCTGCCAGGGTAAAACCTCTTGAACCAAAAGAAATTCCCACACCTCTGGATGCAGATAAGATTGCCGAGACGCTACAACCGGGGGGCGAATTCTCAAGGCACTTCCCAGAGTTTGAGCACCGCTCCCAGCAGGTTCAGGTGCTGAAATCTGTAGCTAACGCCTTTTCTCGAGGAGACCATCTTCTCGTTGAGGCTGGCACCGGCACTGGAAAATCGCTGGCTTATCTCATCCCGGCAGCTTATTGGGCTCTGCAAAATGAGGAAAGGGTGCTCATTTCCACAAACACCATTGCCCTCCAGGATCAGTTGATCAATAAGGATATTCCTGCCCTTAAGGAAGCCCTTGGTATGCAGATCAACACAGCGGTACTTAAGGGCCGAGGCAATTACCTTTGCCCCAGAAGATTAGGCCTAATGCGGAAACGCGGGCCAGAGAATGCGGACGAATTACGGGTTTTGGCCAAGGTTCTGGTTTGGCTTCAGAGCAGTCAGAGTGGAGATCGCAGTGAGATCAACCTTAATGGTCCCATCGAAAGATTGGTATGGTCGCGTATGTCAGCTGAGGACGAAGGTTGCCGCCTGGAGAACTGCCTAAAACGTTCTGGCGGTCGCTGCCCATTCTATAAAGCGCGTATGGCCGCCGAGGCTGCCCACATTATTGTTGTCAATCATGCTTTACTGCTGGCTGACGCAGCTACCCAAAACCGAGTCTTGCCTGCCTATAACTACCTGATTGTGGATGAAGCCCATCACCTTGAATCGGCTACAACTGATGCCATGTCTTACCGTTTACGCGCGACTGATGTCACCCGGTTGATCCGCGAATTTGGCGGACAGGAAAGCGGTTTGCTTGGCCGTGTCATGGATTTGGCAAAACTTGCTTTCAAACCTTCTGACCAGGCTCGTTTAGGGCAACTCATCAGCCAGGCTTCAACGTTAGCCTTTAGATTTGACTCGCAGATGACCACCTATTTCAAGGCGCTTGATTACTTGCTGGAGGAACGCCGCGAAGGCAAACCCGTTGGAACCTATCCACAACAAGAACGTATCCTATCGGCCACTCGTACCATGCCTGCCTGGTTGGATGTTGAAATTGCCTGGGAAACTGCCAGTGTCAGCCTGATACAGTGGATGGAAACGCTGGGTCTTGTGAGGGACCCTTTGAAAGCCTTGGCAGAATCTGGACGGGAAGAAGCTGAGGACTTGCTGGGTAGCCTTGGAACCATGGTTGCTAGCCTGGAGGAGATGAGACAGCAAGTTGAAGGTTTGACCATGAACCCGCGCACGGACCAGATTTACTGGGTAGAGCTTGATCCCTTGCAGCACCGCCTGACACTACAGGTTGCGCCGCTCAATATCGGTGGTCTGATGGAAAAATATCTCTGGCATGAAAAGGCCAGCGTGGTGTTGACTTCAGCCACTTTGACCACCCATGGCGAATTTGATTATTTGCGAAGGCGACTCAATGCCGATGAAGCCAATGAACTTACGGTAGGTTCTCCTTTCGATTATGAGAATTCAGCTCTCATACTTTTGCCAACGGATATTCCTGAACCGGTGGATGCTTTCGGTCACCAAAAAGTGATCAACGAGAGCATTGTGCGCATCAGCAAGTCCAGTGAAGGCCGCATGCTGGTTCTTTTCACCTCCTATGCCCAATTGCAGAAGACCGCCAAAGCCATCGAGCCGCAACTTTCCAAGCTTGGCATCACTCTCTTTGAACAAGGTGAAGGAGCCTCTGCCACAGCGCTCTTGGAGGTCTTCAAGGAAACTCCAAAAGCCGTACTTTTAGGCACCAGAGCTTTCTGGGAAGGTGTAGACGTGCCCGGACAGGCCCTCTCCGTACTGCTTATTGCCAAACTTCCATTTGATGTGCCAACTGACCCGATCGTTGCTGCCAGGGCAGAAAGCTTTGAAGACCCATTTAATGAATATGGCATTCCAGAAGCAATCTTGCGTTTCAGGCAGGGCTTTGGGCGGCTCATTCGCACTCAGTCTGACCGGGGTGTTGTGGTCATTTTGGATAAGCGTGTGACAAGCAAGACCTACGGCAGGTTATTCATGGAATCCTTGCCGCGCTGTACCGTTGATGAAGGTTCAGTGCTCAATTTGCCTGAAAAAACGGCCAAATGGCTTGAAAATTAGGATAGTGTGCACAATTTAGCCTTCAAAGTTTGACAATTAGGTTTTTTCTCGTTATATTTTCTTTGTAAGCTTAAATCTAACGAAGGAGAAAAGAAAAATGGCATTCAAATTTAAGAATTCAAAGGGTAAGGAATATTTCCTCCATGTAAAGACCGTCAAGCGTGCTTCTGGCAAAGAAACTGAGCTTTTCTACTTTGCAACTGACATCCGCAAGGGTCAGGAAGTTGAAAATGTTCCCGCTGGCAAGACAGTTGTTGAATTGGCCTCTGGCCTTCCTGTCCTCAAGAAAATTTAATCCTGTACGCTTTGTAAAAAAATCCTCTGCCACCGCGGAGGATTTTTTGTTGTTCTCCATCATGGACATTTTCAATGGAGCGTAATTACTAATCTGGAAATTCTGGCACATTTGTTGCAAGTTGAAGCTTAGTTACTGTTTTAACAAGGAGCTTCACATGAAAAAGAAAATCTTTTATACCATGGCGCTGCTGGCCATCTTGCTGTTGGCCTTGGTGGCATGTGAGCGTCCGGCTTCAAAAGCTCCGGTCGCCATACCGGTTACGACGTCCGGATCGCAAACCCCCTTACCTCCAGCCGACCCTAACGGCATTGCAGCCACACAGACCGCGCAAGCCGTTATTTCAAAATTCAATATGCCCACCTCAATAGTTACCAATGCTGAGGGCACAAAGATAGTTGTCACTCAAATTCCACCTACACTTGCGCCAATTGGCACACAACCGACCCCTACCAACCAGGCCCCCGGTCAGTTTGTTGCTACCAAACCGGCTGAGCACACAATTGCCAAAGGTGAAACTGTCATGTGCTTGGCACGACGTTACAACGTTAATCCCGATGACATCATCTCACTCAATAAGATGGAAGACCCGGGCATATTGGCCATTGGAGACAAGTTGAAAATCCCAACCACAGGTGAATTCCCCGGAGATCGCCAGACCAACAGCTATTCCCGACCGGATACGTATATGATCACTGGGGAAACAACTGCTTCTGAAGTGGCTTGCTGGTACGGCGATGTCTATCCGGAAGAAGTTATGCAAGCCAATAACCTCAAATCGAACGACTTGCCCGATGGCACCAAGACTCTGATTTTGCCTTAGGCAGATCAAAACAAAGATCCGATCCTGCTGCCAAAAAACCCGAACTTGCTTTAGGGGTTCATGCAGCAGGTTTTATTTTAAGTATTCAGTCTGGTAAAACAGCGTCCGAACCGTGCGGAATTTTGGATTCTCCGTAGATGCCCACTCTTACGTGGGTAAGGGGTAAAATTCAAACAACAAAACAGATTGGAGGCTTTTCTTGAAGGCAAAAATTGTTCACAAAGAAGCGTTTGATGTTGCTGGTTTGTCCATTGTGGCGTTTGCAGCCGATCCAAAAATACCTGAACTCTGGGACAAGTTGTTCACCTCCGGGCTTTTCGATAAGCTTGTCAAGGCGGGTAAAGGCCAGTCCCTGGGGGTGTGTTACGCAAAGAGCAAGGAACCACGCTTCCGCTACATGGCTGGGGTGACGGTGGATACAATCGCGCCAGCCCTGGAAGCAGGTGCGCAGGTGCTGCATGTTTCTGAAGCCGACTACCTCGTTGTGCCTTGCAAAGGCCCTGTTCCGCAGTGCATCCATGAAGGGTACAAACAAGCAGAAAAACTAATTGCTGATGCTGGCGTACGCATGAGCCTGTCACCGGATTTCGAGCACTATTTCGAAGGCGATCTGAGTTCGGCTGATTACGAGATGGAACTTTGGCTGCCGGTCGAAAAAGTGGTCCTGTGAAAAAAACCAGGCTGCTCTCAAAAGAAACAATCCTGCAAGCCCATGTGTTTGACATCCAGAAAGTAGGCGTAAGTCTGCCCGATGGGCGTGAACGTAGCTACGATTTGGTGGATCATGCAGACGCGGTGACAATTCTGCCTGTTGATGCTGATGGCCAGGTGTATTTTGTTTCCCAATACCGCATCGGCGCGGAAGCTGAGCTCTTGGAATTTCCAGCCGGTGTTATGGAAAAGGGAGAAGACGCCTTACTCTCTGCCAGACGTGAACTCAGGGAAGAAATCGGCATGGATTGCAGAGAACTGCAATTCCTGGGTGGCTTCTACATGGCAGCCGGTTATTCCAATGAATATATGCGTTGTTTTTTGGCCCAGGGCTTGTTCAAGGCACCGCTAAGACAGGATGAGGATGAATTTCTCTCCATCTGCACCAAAAGTGTAGAAGAAACCTACGCCATGGTTTGGAATGGACAGATTGAAGATTCCAAGACCCTGGCTGCTTTACTCTATGCTTATCCCCTTTTGAAAGAAAGACTACCCGTAACTTAAGTGTTTTGTACTTAAAATTTAAAAATGAGAGGTTTTCCTCTCATTTTTTGTTTTTTGAAAAGCAATTATTCTGCCGTTTTGGCTTCTTTGATGATCTGTATGCCCGCGCTGCATCCAATGCGGTTGGCACCGGCTTTGACCATCTTGAGGGCGTCTTCGTAGCTACGGATGCCGCCAGAAGCCTTCACGCCCAGTCCTGGTCCAACGGTTTCCCGCATCAAGGCGACGTCTTCAACCGTGGCACCGCCAGTTGAAAATCCGGTGGAGGTTTTGACAAAATCAGCCCCGGCTTGCAAAGCCAATTTGCAGGCCATCACTTTTTCTTCATCGCTCAACAGGCAAGTTTCCAAAATAACTTTGAGCAACGCGCCATGCTTGTGCGCCAGACGCGCAAGGCTCTGCATATCTTTCATGACTGTATCCAAGAGGCCCGATTTAAGTTGACCGATATTTAGCACCATATCCAATTCTGTAGCGCCACTCTTCAGCGCTTCAGCTGCCTCAGCACGTTTTGCGGCTGTGGTGGTAGCCCCCAGAGGGAAGCCGATTACAACAGCTACTTTCACGCCACTGCCTTCAAGTGAGCTTACACAGGTTTTGACCCAGCAGGGGTTCACGCAGACGGCTCCAAAGCCATTTTCCGCAGCCTCTTTGCAGAGCTTATAAATCTGCTGCTCGGTGGCTTCCGGCTTCAGAATGGTGTGGTCGATCATTTTTGCCAGATCGGCGGCTGAGATAATAGCGGTATTTTTCATGTTTACCCTTTCGTTTGCACCAACAAAGCTTGCAATCATTATACTGCCTACAGTAGAGCCCGAAACTGTTGAACCCGCATTGATTCGGGTAAAATCAGGCTATGGAACCTGTTACTGCTCTTGCCCATCCAAATATCGCCTTCATCAAGTATTGGGGCAATCGTGATGCAAACCTGCGCATTCCGCTCAACGGCTCCATATCCATGAATCTTGATGGTCTTGAAACGCGTACAACCGTGCGCTTTGACGAGTCTCTTTCTGCAGATCGCTTAATTTTGAATGCTCAGGAACAGGCCGGCAAACCCCTCCAGAGGGTGTCCGCTTTTCTAAACAGAATTCGAGGTCTGGCTGACCTGCATTATTTTGCACAGGTTGAAAGTGAAAACAACTTTCCCTTGGGGGCGGGTATTGCCTCCAGCGCTTCAGCTTTCGCCGCCCTGGCACTGGCAGGCAGCCGAGCTGCTGGCCTCGAGCTGACCGAGAAAGACCTTTCGCGCCTGGCCCGACTGGGTTCAGGCTCTGCTTGTCGTTCCATTCCAGGCGGTTTTGTAGCGTGGCAGGCCGGGAAGGGTGATGAAGACAGCTTTGCTTATTCGATTGCCGGCCGCGGGTATTGGAACCTGATGGACCTGGTGACAATTGTAGACCCGTTGGAGAAGGCAATCGGCTCCAGTGAGGGCCACAACCTGGCAGTAACTTCTCCACTTAATAATTTGCGTCAGGCTGGCGTAGGTGAGCGTATGGCGGTCTGCAGAGAGGCCATCCTCAAGCGTGATTTTGCAGCCTTTGCTGAGGTCGTGGAAGCAGATTCAAACTGGATGCACGCCGTCATGCGCACGAGCAACCCACCGCTTTATTACTGGCGCCCGCTGACCGAAGTGATTCTCTGGCAGGTGCTGCAATGGCGCCAGGCAGGTCATGCTGTGTGCACGACGGTTGATGCCGGCCCCAATGTGCACATCCTGGCTCTTGATACCGAATTGGATTGGCTGAAAGGTCAGTTGAGCAGCCTGCCTGGGGTAAAAGCGTTGATAACGGCCAAGCCCGGTGCTGGGGCCGAACTTATTTGAAGCAAGGTCTATTTGGTTCTTGATTTCCAAAGATTGTGCTTTCAGGCTTGGCTACCAACTTCCTTCTTAATTTTGCTGGATGGTTGTCAACAAAAAAGGACTGGTTTCCCAGTCCCTTAAGTCAATTTGTACTAATCCGCGCGATTACGACATGGTGAGAGCCATGACCGCTTTTTGGGCGTGCAGGCGGTTCTCAGCTTCGTCGTAGACCACTGAATGCATTCCATCGATAACCTCATCGGTCACCTCAATATTGCGGTCAGCAGGCAGGGGGTGCATGTAGATGGCATCGCTCTTGGCCAGATTCATCCTGCGGCCGTCCATGATCCAATCCTTGTAGGAATCCTGAAGTACCTTGCCTTCTTTGCCATCAGCGGTGGTCAACAGCGGGCCCCAGCTTTTGGCGTAGACAACGTCGGCATCCTTGATGCCTTCGTCCATGTCGTGTACGATGTCAAAGGCGGTGCCCCAGCGTTTGGCTTCGTCTTTCGCTTGTTGTTCAATCTCGGGCATCAGCATGAATTCCTTGGGATAGGAAAGAGTCACGTCCATCCCGAAGCGAGGCATTTGCAGGATCAAGGATTGGGGAACAGAAATGGGCTTGAGATACGAAGCTGCATATGCCCAGGAAACCACAATTTTCTTTTTACGCAGATCGCGGCCTTTTTTCTCCATGATGGTCATCAAATCTGCCAGGCATTGGAAGGGGTGGTAAACATCGCACTGCATGTTTAGAACGGGTACGCGAGAATTGCGGGCCACCTCATTGATGTAACCGTTACCAACTTGCCAGTCACAGTGGCGAATAGCGATACCGTCAAAGTAGCGGCCGTAAATTTCACCGATTTCTTTGGCTGTGTCGCCGTGAGCAATCTGAGTGGTTGTTGATTCGATAAAGGCGCCATGCCCGCCAAGCTGAGCCATGCCAGCTTCAAAAGAACCGCGGGTGCGGGTGCTGCTGAAGAAAAATAGCATTGCCAGGACCCTATCGCGCAGGTAAGGGTGGGCTTCATTGAGAGCTCGCTTGCGCTTGAGATCCCAGGCTAAATCGAGAACGGTTTCAACTTCTTCCTTACTGAAATCCAAGTCTCCAATCAAATCACGTCCGTGCAAAAAAGATTGCATAATTCTCTCCTCTTATCCAAATATTAAGGTTTTGTAATTATATCCCATCCATCTACCGCAGGACCTTTGCAGCCATGCATTAATTCTTGTTTGAATCAAGCAATCATCTCGCACAAAAAAACCTTTATTACGTCTTGACATTCAGATTGGGGACGAGTATAGTAAAGCCTTCTTAACTATCAAGAGAGGTGAATAATTGGAAAATCTCAATCGATTGCTCCATACATGGGCAGAAAACGCCATGCGGCGCTCCATGTGGGCATTTATCCGTTTCAATCAAGAGCGTAACCTGTCTGCCACACAGATCAATTCTTTGATCTTTATTAATCGGCATGGCAGCGCTTCGGTGAATGAGTTGGCCAAACGTTGGGGGGTCACCAAGGCCGCGGCTTCACAAATTGCCGATAAGATGGTAGACCAGGGCTGGATTTACCGTACCGAGAACCCAAAAGACCGCCGTAGCCGCGATCTCACCCTGGCCCCAGCAGGCAAGCAACTCACTGAAGACGCTCAGAAATTTCGCCACGCCTGGATTGATGAATTCGTGACAGCTCTGAGCCCGGAAGAAGTGAAGATTGTTGCCCCTGCCTTTGAAGTATTAAACCAAAAAATGTTAGCTTATAACGATGACTTTGAAAAATCCTTAGCTGAGAGGCCGCATTCATGCTCCGATTAATGCCGTTTCTAAAAAAGTACTGGTATTTCTTTCTCCTGGCAGTCCTGCTTATCTTCGCCATGGTCAATGCTGACCTGGCTTTACCGGATCTGCTTTCGAGAATAGTCAACATTGGCATTCAACAGAATGGCATTGATCAAGCTACGCCAAGCGTTCTGCGCCAGAAAACTCTGGATGACCTGCGCCTCTTCATGACCGAGGAAGATTACCAGAAAATTCTGACCTTTTATCATCCAGTTGAAAAGGGCTCAGCTGAGTACCTAAGTTTGCTCAAGCAGTTCCCAAATGCCGCGTCTGAGGCGGTTTACGCGCGTAATACGATTGCCCCTGAAGAATCAGAAGCCTTTGAGAGGATTTTGGCCAAACCTTTGGTCATGATTATGGGCATGCAAATGTTCCAAAGTAACCCCGAGACTGCTGCCAATATCTTTGGTGAAGAGACCCAGTCCCACTTGAGCAGCCTACCCCAGGGCATAGATCTCTTCGAAGCCTTAGCCACCTTGAGCCCTGAGCAACGGATGACCTTCCTTCAAAGGGCTAACGAGCAACTTGACAAGATTGAAGGCACCATGCAACGTTCATTGGCGGTGCGGGCTGTCAGCGCGGAATACACCGCGTTGGGTTTGGATATGCAAAGTTCCCAATCAAGCTATATCTGGAAAGTTGGTCGGCAGATGATTTTGGTAGCTCTTGCGGCGGTTATCTGTTCAATTTCTGTCAGTTTGATTGCCGCGCGTACCTCTGCTTCCATCGCCCGTGATTTGCGCCATGCCATCTTTAGCAAGGTTCAGGGCTTCTCAAGTGCTGAATACAACAATTTCTCAACCGCTTCCCTCATTACCCGCAGTACAAACGACGTAGCTCAGGTTCAGATGTTGCTTTTCATGGTCATTCGGATGGGTTTTATGGCCCCAATCATTGGCACAATGGGCGTTATCCGGGCTGTAGGAAAAAGCCCCAACATGTGGTGGCTGATAGCTCTGGCAGCTTCGATCCTGACCCTGGTTATCATCACTGCTTTTGCCCTGGCTACACCCAAATTCAAGTTGGTGCAAAAACTGGTCGACCAAATAAATCTTGTCACCCGGGAGAACCTTTCCGGTATGATGGTGGTTAGGGCGTTTAACAAGCAGAAAACTGAAGAAAATCGTTTTGACGAAGTCAATAAAGACTTAACCAAAACCAGCCTCTTCATTGGCCACACCATGGTTAGTATTTTCCCTGCGGCTAACCTGATTATGACTGGTCTCAACGCGCTGATCATCTGGGTAGGCGCACGCGAAGTGGCTAATTCCACCCTGATGGTGGGCGATCTGCTTGCCTTCCAGCAATATTCCATGCAAATCATGTTTGCCTTCATTAACCTTTCGTTCCTTTCAATCATGATTCCACGGGCTGCAGTTTCGGGCAGCCGTATCGCGGATGTGCTCGGAACGAAGGCGATGATCACGGATCCGGCCCAACCAAAACAACTTTCCAAGCCGGTTAAGGGTCTGATTGAATTCAGGGATGTTGGTTTTGCCTATGAAGGGGCTGATGAACCTGCCCTTTGCGGCATCAACTTCACGGCCAAGCCGGGGCAGGTAACTTCAATTATCGGCTCAACTGGCTCCGGAAAATCCACGCTTGTGAATCTTATCCCTCGCCTCTTTGATGTGACCCATGGCAGTATTCTGCTGGACGGTATCGACATCCGGGAACTTACACAGAACGAATTAAGGCAACAAATTGGCCTTGTTCCCCAAAAAGCGCTGCTTTTTAGCGGCAGTATCCGCTCTAATCTTGAAGTTGGTAAACAAGAGGCCACCGAGGAGGATATGCACACCGCCATTGAAATCTCCCAGGCTAAAGATTTTGTTTTCAGTGATGAGTCAGACCAGGGCTTGGACCGCGAAATTGCCCAAGCCGGGGCGAATGTGTCTGGTGGCCAAAAACAACGGCTTTCGATTGCCAGAGCTCTCATCAAAGACGCACCGATTTTGATTTTTGATGACAGTTTCTCGGCTCTTGATTACAAGACGGATGCTGCCCTACGTAAAGCGCTATATGAGGATTACGCTGAAGCTAACACAATTGTGGTCACCCAGCGCGTGGCAACAGCCAGAAACTCGGATCAAATCCTGGTTTTGGACGATGGGAATCTGGTTGGGATTGGCAAGCATAAAGAGCTGATGGAAACTTGTCAGACCTATCGCGAAATTGCCTCATCTCAATTGAGCCCAGAGGAGTTGGCAGCATGAACAACACCGGCAAAGAAATGAATAATAAGAAACAGATTCCTGCTTTTACGGACCCTGCTAAAGGTGCTCCCAGGCAGCCAAGAGCTCAGCATGGGCCCATGGCACTAATGCCCGGTGAGAAAGCACGTGATTTCAAGGCCACCATGAGCAAGTTAATTCTGTACCTTGGCAAGTACAAATGGCCGATGGCAATTACTATGCTGATTGCCTCTCTCGCCACGGTATTTTCCATTTTTGGACCTAGAATTTTGGGCTCGGCTACCACAGAACTATTTGTGGGCGTCCAACGCATGATTGCGGGCGATCCGAAAGGGGTTGATTTTGTTGCCATTGGGCAAATCCTCACGCGCGCGGTTGTGCTTTATGGCCTAAGCGCTGCACTGAGCACCGTCCAGGGCTGGATCATGGTAAATCTAACCGCTGATATCACTTATCGTTTCCGCAAGGACATCGCTGCCAAGATCAATCGCCTACCTCTCAAGTACTTTGATAAGATGAGTCAGGGTGAAGTACTTTCGCGTGTAACCAATGATGTGGATACCATCAGCACTACCCTCAACCAAAGCCTTTCGCAGATTGTTACTTCGATTACCAGTGTATTCGGCATCCTAATTATGATGTTGACTATCAGCCTGTCGATGACCCTTATCGCGTTAACCCTTGTACCGATTTCTCTGTTGTTAATTCGGTTCGTGGTCAAGCTATCTCAAAAATATTTCCGCCAGCAACAGGCTTACCTGGGCCATATCAATGGCCATGTTGAGGAGATGTACGGCGCTCATCCGATTGTCAAAGCCTTTAATTACGAAAAAACCAGTATGGATGCATTTGAAGGGCTTAATAGCACCTTATTTAACAGCGCCTGGAAATCACAATTTCTCTCCACCCTGATCATGCCTTCCATGCGCTTCATCAGTAACCTGGGCTATATTGCCGTTAGTATCCTGGGGGGTTATTTGGTGATTCGCAAGACCCTCGATATTGGCAATATCCAGGCTTTCATCATGTACATGCGCTCCTTCCAGGAACCTCTCATGCAGATTGCCAATATTTCCAATGTGCTCCAGCAAACAGCCGCGGCCGCGGAACGCGTATTTGAGTTCCTTGGGGAAGAAGAAGAAAAAGAAGACGTGGCCAGTGTTAAGAATGGCCAACCCGTTCTTGGCCAGGTGGATTTTGAGAATGTGCGATTTGGTTATGATCCTGAAAAGGTGATTATCAAGGACTTCTCTCTGCATGTAAAACCAGGACAGAAAATTGCCATTGTCGGACTAACTGGTGCCGGCAAGACCACGCTTGTCAAGTTGCTGATGCGCTTCTATGAGCTTAACAGCGGCAAAATTCTGATTGATGGCACTGATATCACTCAAATGACCAGGGCCGACTTGCGCGCGAAGTTTGGCATGGTTTTGCAGGATACCTGGCTTTTTAATGGCACAATACGTGAAAATATCCGCTATGGTCGAGAAAACGCGAGTGATGCTGAAGTGGAGGCTGCCGCAGATATGGCGTATGCTGATCACTTCACCCGAACCTTGCCAGGTGGCTATGAAATGGTGTTGAACGAGGAAGCTTCCAACGTCTCGGCTGGTCAAAAACAGTTGCTGACCATTGCACGTGCGGTCATCGCAGATCCTCCCATCCTGATTCTGGACGAAGCGACCAGTTCGGTAGACACACGCACAGAAGTGCTCATACAAAAAGCCATGGACAAACTCATGCGCGGTCGCACAAGCTTTATCATTGCGCATAGACTTTCAACCATCAAGAGTGCAGATCTCATCCTGGTCTTGGATAATGGCGATGTTGTGGAAAAGGGAACTCATACTGATCTTTTAGCCAGTGGAGGAGTATACGCAGATCTCTACAACAGTCAATTCATCAGTTCAGCCTCACAGCCAATCGTATCACTTGCCCCAGTTCCAACGGAGCAAGCCCCTGTCTAATGAAATAACAATATGAATGGCAGCTTTTGAGCTGCCATTCTTTTAGTAAACGTGCTTCACTGATAAAATGAAAAAATGATTTTTACCCATACCGCCAACCCCAGCATCGACCGTTTTGTAATTGTTCCCAAGATCAGGTTCAATGAAAGTTTACGCTGTGATAATGCCCAAATTGAATTAGGCGGTAAGGGAATCAATGTTTCTGTTGGTTTGAATATATTAGGGGATCCATCTCTTGCCATTGCCTGGGCTGGCGGAGATTCTGGTCACCTGCTGGAGAAGGGGCTTAACAGCCGGGGTATCCTCAGCGATTTCGTGTGGGTAGAAGAGGAAACCCGTATCAACACTTTTATCAACGAAGCAGACTCGGAGTGGTTCATTCAATTGAATGAACTTGGCCCGCATATTTCTGAGGTCGCCATCCGGCAGATTTTGGAAAAAGTACAAAATCGTGCCAGACCAGATGATATCTGGGTGGTATCGGGCAGTTTACCCCAGGCAGTTGCACCAGATTACTACCGCGACTTGATTTCTATCTTGAATGACAAGTCCTGCCGTGTTTTCCTGGAAACCACTGGTTCAGCCTTTGATGCTGGAAAGCTTGAAACTCCATTTTTTGTTCAACCGGAATTGACCGATGCTGAAAAATACCTTGGTAGTCCCATAAAAAACTACGAAGATGCCAAACGCTCAGCTCTGGCTTTTTTACGAAGTGGAATCCAATACGTTGCCCTGCAATTGGAAAAATCCGAGATCCTCTTGGCCTCTCAGATGGAAATTGTTTTGGCTACACTGCCAGGTGAGGCACCTACCAACGCTCACAGCATTGGAGGCGCGGTCTTGTCTGGGATTGTTCACGGCTTTGCCAACGGTTTGACTCTTCAAGAGACCGCCCGCTGGTCGGCAGCTTTTGCCAACGCGGCCTTGCGTAAACGTGGGCTGATGAACACCAGGCTTGCAGATATCCAACTTTTATTGCCAAAGATTGACGTGCGCCTGTTTAATGTCATGTAAGGCCATATTTTTTCTGCCTGGTCAGTCAAAAAGCCAAGGAGATGCGTAATTCCCCCTCTGTGCTTTGGATGCTGAGGGCGAAAAACGCTTGGATAGGTGAAATCCAAGAAAACTTTCTAAAGATTCGATTGATGCTCAAAAATTGCCTTCATTTTGGTATAATAAAAATTCGGCGTTAAGCGCCTTGTGTTTTGATTTAATACAACGTTAAAGACTACATCATTAAGGAAGGTCAATTGATGAAAGAATTTGCAACCGCTAAGATCCGCAATATCGTACTATCCTCCCACAGCAGTTCGGGAAAGACAATGCTTACTGAAGCATTGCTCCACTTCACTGGAGCAACTACCCGCCTTGGGAAAGTTGAAGACCGTACCACAGTCTCTGATTTTGATGACGAAGAACAACGAAGAGGGATTTCCATTTTCACAACGGTTATCCCTGTGGTGTATAACGACCTCAAGTTTAACTTCCTGGATACCCCTGGGTATACGGATTTTGTTGGTGAAGTTATCTCTGCCATGCGCGTTGCGGACTGTGCTTTGATCCTTGCGGATTCTGTTGCCGGAATGGAAGTTGGTACTGAAGTAGCATTGAATTATGCCAATCAGTTTAAACTACCAAAAATTATGGTGATCAATAAGATGGATCGTGAAAATGCCAATTTCCAGAAGGCCTTGGCTTCCATCCAATCTGATATTGACGACCGTTTGGTTGTTATGCAACTACCTTGGGGAGAAAAAGCTGATTTCCAGGGCGTAATTGACCTCGTCAGCATGAAAGCCTACAAGGGCGACGGCAAGACAGCGGTTGAGATCCCCTCTGAGTTGAAGGCAGAAGCTGAAGAAGCCCGCACCAAGCTGGTTGAGGCTGCCGCTGAAGGTGAAGATGCCCTTCTGGAGAAATACTTTGACCAGGGCGATCTGAGCCCTGAAGAAGTTATCCAGGGTCTTAAGCAAACCATCATGACCAGCAACGTCATTCCGGTACTCTGTGGTTCTTACGGCCATCAGATTGGCATCGGACCCCTGCTTGATACACTCGCAAAACTCGTCCCCAGCCCCATCGAGCGCCCTGCTGTTTTGGCGCATTCGCACAAGGGCGACGTTGAATTAAAGGCAGAAGACAGCGGACCCCTGGCAGCTTATGTTTGGAAGACCACCGCCGATCCATTTGTGGGAAGGCAAACTTTCTTTAAGGTTTTCTCTGGTGTTGTTACCAGCGATACCCGTGCTTATAATGCCAATCGTGGCGAAGAAGAACGCCTGGCCGCAACACAGGTAGCTATTGGTAAAGAAACACAGAATGTCTCGGCCATTCACGCTGGGGATATCGGCTTGGTTTCCAAACTCGCTGTGACCCTTACAGGTGATACGCTGACAAGCAAAGAAGCTGGCATTACGTTGGACAAACCCAGTTTCCCTGCCCCGCTTTATCGGGTTGCCATTACGCCCAAAACCCAATCTGATGCCGCTAAGATGAGCCAGACGCTGGCCCGCATGACCGAAGAAGACAACACGCTGTCATGGTCCCAGGAACAAGCTACCCGCCAGACTTTGCTCTTTGGTATGGGCGATCAACACATCGATGTCGCCCTGCGCCGTGCAGAACAGAAGTTTGCCATGGCCCTCAATACCCTGGAACCAAAAGTGCCTTACGAAGAGCACATCACCAAGGAAGCAACCGCTATGTACCGCCACAAAAAACAAACCGGTGGTTCAGGTCAGTTTGGTGAGGTCACCCTTAAAGTCTTCCCAGTTGAAGGCGAGGACTTCACTTTTAGTAACGATGTTTTTGGTGGTGCCATTTCCAGCAACTATATGGGTCCGATTGAAAAAGGTATTCGCAACGTTCTGAAGGAAGGCGTTGTGGCCGGTTATCCCATCCACAATGTGGGTGTTTCTGTCATTGACGGTAAAGAGCACCCCGTGGATTCAAAACCGATTGCCTTTGAAGTTGCTGGCCGCGGAGCTTTCAAGTTAGCCTTCAAAGATGCTGGCCCAGTTTTGTACGAACCGATTATGAAAGTGGTCGTGGTTGTTCCTGAAGCCAACATGGGCGATATCATGGGCGACATGAACACCCGCCGTGCCCGTATTCAAGGTATGGACACCGAAAAGGGCAAATCAACTGTCACCGCCCATGTCCCCTTGGTTGAAATGCTGCGCTATACCACCAACCTGCGTTCAATGACGGGTGGCCGCGGTCTGTTCTCGATGGAATACGACCACATGGATCTTGTTCCAGGCAACCTGGCTAAAGAAATCATGGATGCCCGTGCCAAAGAAGTCAAAGACGAAGAATAATCTTTACAATCTAAGAAACTTAAAGAGGCTGACCCAAAAGGGTCAGTCTCTTTTCAAATTAAGAGGGGTGTGATT
>CAYMNM010000009.1:0-41231 GCA_964391795.1 uncultured Anaerolineaceae bacterium
CCGCTCATCATCAACATGGTGGGAATGCCCTGGACGCCGTACTGTTGGGCCCATTCAGCATTTTCATCAGTGTTGACTTTGCAGACAATCAATTTGCCAGCGTAATCCTTGGCGATCTTGTCGAGGATGGGGCTGACCATACGGCAGGGGCCGCACCAGGGAGCCCAGAAATCGACTACCACAGGTAGTGGATTCTCGAGGACCGTCTTTTTAAACGCGGCATCAGTTACATGGATAGGTTCTTGGATCATTATTTGTTAACTCCTTCAGAATATTAGCCATTAGTATACAGTCTGCTTTCTATGAGAACTATTAAAATATAACCTTCAATATCAAAATAATATACCAAGCTTTGTTAATAAAGGCAGACCCAAAACAATTATCCCGATAGTTGCGGCAACTATGGCGGTAATCAGCACCGCGGCAGCAGCAAGATCCTTGGCGATTCTCGCCAAGGGATGTTTATCTGGGCTGGAAATATTGACAATTGTTTCAGCCACTGTGTTCATCAATTCGGCCACCCACACCAGGCCAATGGCCATGATGATGGCAAGCCATTCAATTTTGGAGATTTGAAGCCAAATGGAGACAGCAATTACCAACAATGTGGCAACAGCGTGAACCCAAATGTTGGGCTGAGTCTTGAATGCATAGACCAAACCACGAAATGCCCAGGCAAAAGACCTGCGGCGGGTGCGCAGGAACTCAGCGCTTTTTTCCGTTTGTTCAGCCAGCTTGTTCTTCAAGAATCATCCAGTCTTGACAGTTGATCAAAATCGTGCGATAAAATAGGCTCTACGCGGGTGTTGCCAAGTGGTAAGGCATTAGCTTCCCAAGCTAATATTCGTGGGTTCGAATCCCATCACCCGCTTTTTTATTTTAAACCAGTTGCTTCTTATAAACCCGGTGGTTCTTGTAAAATTTTGAGCCCAGATTAGCGAGATCCTGGCGCATTTGTCTGGCGGTCTCTGCAACCTGCGTCAGTTCGATATGTTTGAATTGGGGATTGTTGAGCACCACCTCAGACACAACTTTATAAAGAATGGCATTTCCGCCAAAACCCTGAGCTTCCGGTAAGATGCCGATGCCGTCAAAATCCATCCAATCTGTGTGCTTTAACTCAAGCATCAGGCGGATCATTTCTATCGGTCCGAGCTTGCCTTTGTTTTTCTGCATGGCAGCGGAAACATCCGGGAATGGGATTTCAAAACCGACAACTTTGTCGTCTTTAAGCAGAACATAAAGATTCTTAGGATCTACGATGATGAGAATATTTTCCACCACCATTTTGATTTCTTTTTCTGTCAAGGGGTAGTACTCCCAATTGTTGACGAAAGCTTCGTTGTAGGCCTTACCGATTCTTCCGATCCACTGCCGGATTTCAGCACGGCTCTTAAAACCTTTAACCTCAAAACGGCCGCGTTTGATAGCCAGATCTGCGGCTTTTCGAATCTTTTCAGGTAAAACAAAGTGTTCTGGCTTTAAGTAGCTGGAAACAAAATCCACCTCCTTCTCAAAGCCGTAGTTTTCAACCAGATCCTTGTAATAGATATAGTTGTAGTTCATTACTGTCATCATGGCGCGATGTTCCTGCCCTAAAACCTGGATACCGTAACCGTCCAGAGGACCGTAGCCTTTTGGGCCGACCAAACG
Source organism: uncultured Anaerolineaceae bacterium (assembly GCA_964391795.1). Taxonomy (GTDB): domain Bacteria; phylum Chloroflexota; class Anaerolineae; order Anaerolineales; family Anaerolineaceae; genus Mesolinea. Next base: position 1,654 of record CAYMNM010000009.1, read on the forward strand.
GGTCATGCCACGCTCTTTTGCCCAGGCAACAACCGTGTCAAAGAGCGCATTGGCAACTTCCTGGTCGTTGACACAATCGAAGAGGTAAAACTCCGCATCCTTTAAGTTGTGGTAAGCGTTAAAAGGACGATTGATCAACGCGGCAATTCGTCCAACAATCTTGCCATCGCGTTCTGCCAGAAAATGATCGGAAATTGAGTGCTCATAGAACGGGTGCTTCTGCTTATTCATCATTAGGTAAATATCTTGCTTAAACGGCGGCACCCATTGCGGGCAGTCTTTGTAAAGTTCAAATTGAAATTCAACGAGTTGCTTTTGTCTGGATTTATTGTCTACAGGAACAATATTAATCATAATTACCTCATGATAATCAACGTTATTGGATAATTTTTCAATTATAAGCCTAAAGGAGCCACAATTTGGCTGATTTTCTGTGGCGCATTTTTCTTTTTAGCCCCTTTTTCGCCGTGAGGCTTGCAGGTCAAAACCTGTTACAATATTGCCGTTTCTCTGATAAATATCCCGCGCATACTTGAGGCTTGGGCATTTACGTAATAAGGCTCACATGTTATTTGGAAAAAAGAAAACTAATCTCGAATATAGCGGTGACTTCCCAATTCTATACGGATCGGATGGTAATCGTACTATTGCTTATTTGGATAGTGCCTGTCAGAGTCTGCGCCCAAATCAGGTAACCCAAGCTATCCAAAGCTACTACGAGCTTTCACAAGCCTGCAGCGGAAGGAGCATGCATCGGTTGGGATCTGTAGTGACCACAATGGTGGATGAGTCACGTGGTCAAATTGCCAGATTTATAAATGCCAAACGTAAAGAAGAGGTTGTCTTCACGCGAAATACTACAGAGAGTATCAATCTTGTGGCACATGCCTTGAAGTGGCAACCTGGTGATACTGTAATAATCTCCGATAAAGAACACAATTCGAACCTGATCCCGTGGCAAAAGATTGCCAGGGATAAGGGAATCGTATACAAAATTGTCCAATCACTACCTGACAACACATTTAATCTCGACGCTTACAAAAAGCTTTTTGAGGCAAAAATTAAGCTTGTTTCACTCGCAACTACATCCAACCTTGATGGTGTGTCTATCCCCACCAGTGAAGTGATCAAAATAGCACATGAACACGGCGCATTGGTTCTGTTGGATGGCGCACAATCCGTACCTCACTCCTTGACGGACGTGCAGTCGTTGGACGTGGACTTCTTGGCATTTTCTGGTCATAAAATGTGTGGACCTTCCGGTACTGGCGTGCTTTATGGAAAATATGACTTGTTAGAGGACTTGGATACATTTTTGGTTGGGGGGGATACTGTTGCTAATTCCACCTACGAAGATTGTGAGTTTTTAGCTCCTCCGGAAAAGTTTGAAGCTGGCCTGCAGGATTACGCTGGCATCATTGGCTTAGGCGAGGCAAGTAGATACCTTGAAAAGCTTGGATTCAACACAATTCAGAAGCTTGAGTCTGAACTAAATTCGGTCATTACTGAAGGTATCCAATCTATTCTGGGTTTGCACCTCATCGGACCAAAAGATCCAGCGTTACGTCATGGCATTATTACTTTTTTTATTGATGGCATCGATTCCCACCGTGTTGCCTTAATGCTGGATCAAATGGCTGGAGTAATGGTGCGTTCAGGCATGCATTGTGTCCACTCTTGGTTTAATGCAAGAAAATTGCTCGGCTCGGTCAGGGCTTCTGTTTATTTCTATAACACTCTGGAAGATGCTCAAAAACTAATAATCAATCTCAATAAAATCCAAAAGGTTCTTCGATAAATGTTCTGCATACTCTCCTTTGTTGTACTTTCAATCCTTGGAATTTTTAGCGCTTCAAACCGCGTACTTGCAAAAGAAGCCCTAAGTTGCGTCGGTCGCCGAGTAACCTTTCGTCCGTGTGATACGGGCTTTGATGAAAAAATTAAGGCCAAGATTCTTGGGAAGACCATCAACTATTCAGAAAAACTGACCCGTTTCTTCAATAAGTACTTTGAAGCACTTGCCTGGTTTTTCTTTGTGATAATGCTGGCAGCAAGTCTTTTCTTTTTTAGAGGGCTCTTTCTTTTCTACACAACCGGAAGCTGTAATGGACTGAACGAAACAGCGTTCTGTGCTTTTGATCCCAGCGGCAAAAATAATACTGTTTCGGCGCCAGGAGTTTGCTTGATTCCATCCTCGGATACTGCTCTGTCCATGAGTTTGGATGGCGTTGATCTGAGTCAGTTCCCTCTGCAAAAAGGTGACAGTAAAGAAAATATCGTCATGGTTGGCTGCTACACTTGCGAGTTTACCCATGAAACCTACCCGATCATTAAAAAATTAGCCGCCAGGTACAAATCAAATTTCTATTTCCTTGATTGGCCAGTTCATGCCAACGGTGAATTTATCAATAACGTCAGCTACGTAGCTTACCAAAAGGACCCTGAAAAATACTGGAGGTTAAATGACCTCATCTTCGCAGCGGATTTTACAAAGGTGTCTGACCCCGCAATATTACGCCAGATTCTTGAAGATGCGGGTTATCTGCCAGATGAAATCCTTAGCACGGCTAATAGTTTTACCGTCAACAACGCAACCAAAACCCTGATTGACCAAATTTTGACTACGAAGACACCGGGAACTCCTACCATATTCATTGGAGAAGAAATTTTGATTGGGCCTAAACCTTATCGTGTTTACGCAATCGCGCTTAAGGGCTTGTTTTTCTGGTTAAATTAAACTTCAGGTCCGCTCTAAGATTCCCAGCTCAGGCCAAAGTATTGCCTAGTGGGAAGGGCTGATATATAATTAAAAAGTTAAAGACTTAAGAGAATAGGAAGATTTTTTATGATTGATGTCAACGATTTACGTAAGGGTGTTATCTACACAATAGATGGCGACCTCTTTAAAGTACTTGAATATGAACACAACAAACCTGGGCGCGGCACTGCCACCATTAAGGTTAAGGCGCGTGACTTGCGCAAAGGTACAACATTAGAAAAGACATTCATTTCCGGGGATCGCGTTCAGGATGTACGTCTGGACTACACAAACGTTGTCTACCTTTACAATGATGGCCATTTGTACTACTTCATGGATAATGACACGTTTGAACAACCGGCAATATCTGAGAAAATGATTGGCGATTATGCTGGTTTCCTCAAGGAAAACGTAGAAGTAAAACTAACCTACTACGGCGATGAACCTTTGGACATTGAACTTCCAACCTCCGTCGATCTATTGGTTACCTACGCAGAACCTGCCGCCCGCGGTAACACAGCTACCGGTGTGACCAACTTGGTGGAATGTGAAACTGGCCTCAAAGTACAATGCCCTGCCTTTGTAAAAGAAGGTGACGTAATTCGAGTTGACACACGGACGGGTAATTACCTCACTCGTGTCTAGGTTAAAATTTTTAGTATGAAAACTCCTTTCGGCCGCGAATGTAAATTCTTTTATGGGGATTACTATCGTGGCCGAAATTATGAAGAATGCCGGGCACTTTCCAGCAGTGATAAAGCTAGATGGAAACCTATATTGTGTAAAGAGTGCCCAATGCCCCAGATTCAAGCCAACAATGCTTGCGCCAACCTGATGCTGAGTGCAAGCATTGTGAAACCTTTTCTGAGAAAAGAGAAAATTACCGTTCAGGCCTGGTGCTCCAAGATCCACGACCTTGTCAAGGACCCAAATATTGGCTGCCCGATTTGCCACCAAGACCAGGTTTCACATTAGAGAGTTATTAATAATCCCGCTTATACAATTCAGGCTTCGTTTTTGAATACCCAAGTTGGTATAATGCCTTACAACCTTATCTCCTGTTGGAGGAAACACTTTGAACAAAAATCGACAACCTCTCACCATGTATATGTTATTGCTCATGGCGATCATAGCCATGGTGTACTTCACTTATTTGCAGCAAGGCGAAGAAAATCAACCTGTTCCGATTAATCAGTTGGCCGCTCAGGTTCAAGCTGGTACGGTCAAATCCATCGTTCAGGATGGCGATACTCTTTTCATCACTAATGCCGATGGCACGCGTGCGCAATCTTCAAAGGATAGCAAAACTGGCATTGTTGAACAATTAGTGCAACTGGGTGTTGATCCAGAGATTCTGCGCGATCCTGATTTATCAATCAGCATGAAATTGCCCAGCCCCTGGGTTGGAGTAATTGATGCGTTGGGTTACATTCTGCCATTTATCTTTATGGGTGGAATTTTCTATTTCTTCATTCGACAAGCTCAGGGTTCCAACAATGCGGCCATGTCTTTTGGTAAATCAAAAGCAAAAATGATGACCGGTGAGCACCCAACGGTAACCTTTGCTGACGTCGCTGGCGTAGATGAGGCAAAAGGAGAATTGGCCGAAGTTGTTGAATTTCTCAAAGAACCCCAGAAATTCATTGCTTTGGGAGCCAGAATTCCAAAAGGCGTGCTATTGATTGGTGCCCCCGGCACAGGAAAAACCCTTATGGCAAAGGCGGTCTCTGGCGAAGCCGGCGTGCCTTTCTTCTCCATTTCGGGTTCCGAATTCGTTGAAATGTTTGTAGGCGTTGGTGCCAGCCGTGTTCGGGATCTCTTTGATCAGGCTAAAAAGCATTCACCCTGCATCGTTTTTGTTGATGAAATTGATGCTGTTGGTCGTCAGCGCGGAACGGGTTTGGGCGGTAGCCATGACGAACGCGAACAGACCCTCAATCAAATGTTGGTTGAGATGGATGGCTTCAATACAGATACAAACGTAATTGTCATCGCAGCGACCAACCGGCCAGATATTCTGGACCCAGCCTTGTTACGTCCAGGCCGCTTTGACCGCCGGGTGACAATGGATCGTCCTGACATGAATGGTCGTTACGAAATCCTGCAAGTGCATGCCAAGGGCAAACCTCTGGCTGCAAATGTTGATCTGCATGTTATTGCCCGAGCAACCCCTGGTTTTGTTGGCGCGGACCTTGAAAATCTGATCAATGAAGCGGCAATTTTAGCCGCACGCCGCAATAAAAAACTGATTGAACAGACTGAAATTGAAGAAGCAATCGAACGCGTGATCGCCGGCCCGGAACGCAAGAATCGTTTAATAAACCCCGGTGAAAAGCGCATCATCGCATATCACGAAGCTGGGCATGCCATTGTGATCAATTCTCTACCAGAAGGCGATCCTGTGCAGAAGGTTTCTATCATCTCCCGCGGGATGGCCGGAGGGTATACCATTTCTCTTCCGGAAGAAGACCGCATGCTTGATTCACGCAAGAAAATTATTGCTCAAATGATTGGCTTATTGGGTGGCCGGGCAGCAGAGGCGCTTATCTTCGATGATGTAACCTCTGGGGCTTCCAACGATATCGAGAATGTAACCAAGTTGGCCCGTAAAATGGTCACCAGGCTTGGGATGAGTTCAGATCTTGGTCCGAGAGTGTTTGGTCAACAGGATGAAATGGTTTTCCTGGGCCGTGAAATTAGCGAGCAAAGAGATTATTCTGAGGCTGTGGCTGAAAGAATCGACCAGGAAGTGCAGACTCTGGTTACTGATGCTTACAACGAAGCTTTGCGTATTCTGACTGAGTACAAAGACAAATTGATCGAAGTGGCTGAAAAATTACTGGAAGAGGAAACATTAAGCCGTGAACAATTTGAGGCCATGTTCCCCGCCCCGGTGAAAAAGAATCAGGGAATACCACAATTACAACAAAGCTTGAAAACCGAACCTGTAAGTTAGGTCAAAATGATGAACTTCCCCTTTGGGGATGGCGCATCAATTGTTCAACCAGTTATGAACATGACTCAGAGCATTTTGAAGTAGCTCTGGGTCATTTGCTTTAATCCAGTGAATGGCGGGATCATTGGGCTTGAACCAGTTGGCTTGGTGCCTGATAAATCTGCGGGTGTTTTTCTGGATCAGCTGGATGCATCCTTCCAAGGTTAACTCTCCTGCAAGGTAATCCAGAACCTCAGCGTAGCCAATTACACCCACGCGCCTCAAATGTTCGGCTTTACCCGCGGCTACCAGATCGCTAACCTCGCCGACCAAACCAGCTTCAAACATACTCTTAATGCGTGCATCCACCCGGGCATAAAGTTGCTGTCTTGGCCAGTCAAGGCCAATCGAAAGATGATCATAAGGCGAATCACCGCTTTGTTTGAGCTCTGAAAATCGTCGGCCACTCAAGAAGAGCACCTCTAATGCTCTTATTGTGCGCCGATGGTTGCGGTAATCGATCAATTTTGCGGCATTGGGATCCACTGATGCTAATCTGGTATGGAGAGTGTCAAAGCCAATCCTGTCTCCCCATTCCTCTATAGCTATGCGCATCTTTTCGTTGCCAACATGTTCAGGAACTTTCCAACCATACGTAATTGCACGCAGATACTGCCCCGTACCCCCTACCAAAATTGGTAATTTTGCCCTGGCACGAATGGAGGTAATAATCTCCGTACTGGCTTTTTGGAATTCTCCCAAACTCCATGGCTGGTCTATAGTGGTGACGTCTACCAGGTGATGCGGTATTTGCTCGCGTTCAGCACGGCTGGGTTTAGCAACGCCAATATTAAGTTCTTTGTAGAAACTACGGGAATCTACTGAAATAATCTCTCCATCTAGAGTTTTGGCAAGTTCTATAGCTAACCCACTTTTACCCGAGGCCGTTGGGCCGATAATCATCAGTAATTTTGGAAGTTCATTTGGCATCGTTAAGACCTATAGATTCGTAGTGGATGAATCGAGGTGGAATTTTTGACCTCAACTCAACAACAAGTAAATCAAGTTGCCATTCTGGTTCCAACTCAAATTGGGTGAGATAACTATCTATCGCTTGTAAAAGGCAGTTGATTTTTTTCTTATGCATGGCATCTTCCCCAATTCCGAACTGGTCCCCACGCCGGGTCTTTACTTCGACAAAATGAAGAATGTCATTTTCACTTGCGATAATATCCAATTCTTGATGACCAGCGCGATAGTTGCGTTCAAGAATTTTGTAGCCCTTTGCAGCTAAAAAATCAGCTGCCTTGGCTTCACCTTGTTTACCAAGCCCTTGGTTTGAGAGCGTTTCTGTGTTCATGCTTCTTCAAGTATAACCAAAGTGGATGAACTACGAATTTCTTCAGATGGGAAAATCCTCTCGAATGGTATAAAATTGAGCCATCCTTTTGGAGGAAGAATGGCGACTGCAGAAATCGTAACGATCGGGACAGAATTACTTTTAGGTGAAATCAATGATACTAACTCACGTTACATCGCCAGAGCCTTACGTGACATAGGGGTGGATATTTACCGCATCACTTCGGTTGGGGATAATGCTTCGCGCATCACAGCCACACTCCAGGAAGCTCTGATGCGTTCGGATTTTGTTATTACTACTGGTGGTTTGGGCCCTACGGTTGATGATCCAACGCGAAAGGCCATTGCGGATGCTTTCAATGTTCCTCTGGAATATAAACCTGAACTGTGGGATGAGATCCTGGAACGATTTGCCCGCTATGGTCGCACACCTACTGAAAATAATAAGCGCCAGGCTTTTGTGCCGGCTGGAGCGCTGATCATCAATAATCCAGTGGGTACGGCGCCCGCCTTTGCTTACGAACTTGGTGCTAAAACAACCATTTCTCTGCCAGGGGTTCCAAAAGAAATGGAATACCTGTTGAACACATTTGTTTTAAGCTATCTAAAGAATCGTTACAGACTGCAAGAATCTGTCATAAAAGCTGTAGTCGTTCACACGGTCGGAAAAGGTGAATCAGCGATTGATGAGTTAGTTGGAGATCTTGAAAAATTAAGCAACCCAACTGTGGGTTTATTAGCGCATCCAGGGCAAACAGACATCCGCATCACTGCCAAGGCTAGTTCTCAAGCTGAAGCAGAGCAAATGATCAAGCCTGTGCTTGAAATAGTCCGGGAAAAACTTAAGCCGTACATTTACGGAGAAGATGAAACTTCGCTGGAGCACGTCGTAGCAGCGGGTTTAAATGCCTTGGGTAAACGCTTGGCAATCATTGAATATGGTACCGGGTCTGCTCTGATTGAACGTCTACAGCCGCTTGCCCCCCAATTTACCATCGGTCAGACGATGGGGATGGAACCTTCCAATGAAACGCTTAAGACCCTCATGAAAGATATAGACGATCAAAAAACAGCGGATTATATCCTGGGTATCAGAGTGCGGGAAAACGAGAAAAAATCTGACATCCTTCTGGCTTTTTTTGATGGCAATGAATTAATTGAAACCGAAAGGTTTTATGGGGGTCCGATGGGCGATGCTAAACTTTGGGGCATCAATACTGCCTTGGATTTACTGCGAACAAAGTTGAATTTGGTAAATTTCTAAAGAGAGAGGAGAGGTTATGCCTAAGACTGACACCATTCTCCACAATGCCATTGTCCTCACCATGGATAAAGAGTACCGAATATTTGAACCAGGCGCTGTGGCTATCAAAGATAATCTGATCGTTGCGGTCGGACCAGAGGCTGAAATTTTAAGTGCTTATGAGACCGATCGTAAAATGGATTGCCGGGGAAGAGTATTGATGCCCGGTATCGTCAACACCCACACCCATGTGCCTATGACTCTGCTGAGAGGTTTAGCAGACGACCTGCGCCTGGATGTTTGGTTGATGGGCTACATGATGCCCGTGGAACGTGAATTTGTGACCCCAGAGTTTGTCCGATTGGGAACAAAACTTGCCTGTGCCGAGATGGTCCGGTCGGGTGTAACTGCCTTCGCGGACATGTACTACTTTGAAGATGCCATCGCAGAGGTAACGGCAGAAATTGGCATGCGGGCATGGGCTGGACAGACAGTCATGAAATTCCCTGCGCCGGATGCTAAATCCTACGAGGACTCTTTGGCCTTGTGTGAAGCACTAATCAAAAAATGGAAGGGTCATCCGTTGATTGTGCCGGCAATTGCCCCCCATGCCGTGTACACTTGCCCTGCTGAAGTGCTGACCGCTTGTATACAGATGGCTAAGCAATACGATGTTCCCATCCACTTCCACGTGGCAGAAACTTCATCTGAAGTTGAGAATCTACGCAACCAGGAGGGTATGCCTGTTGTCCCGTACATCAAAAAGCTGGGCATGCTGGATGTCAAATTGTTGGCAGCGCATTGCGTCTACGTCGACGAAGGCGAGATCCGCACCATGTTACATTATCAAGTCGGCATTGCCCATAATCCTTCTTCTAACTTAAAGCTAGCTTCTGGTTTCGCGCCTATCAAAAGAATGTTGGAGTTGGGCTGCAATGTGGGGGTCGGCACGGATGGAACGGCTTCAAATAATGACCTGGACATGTTCGAGGAAATCAGGTTGGCAAGTTTTGTTGCCAAGGCGCATTCTGGAGACCCTACCGCACTGCCAGCAAGACAAGCGCTTGAGATGGTAACCATTCAAGGTGCACGAGCCATACACATTGATGATATTACTGGCTCGCTGGAAAAAGGTAAGCGGGCCGATCTAATAACAATAGATATTGATCTAGTGCACAACGCTCCCAGATTCCGAAGAGATCCTGATGGTATTTATGCCCAATTGATCTATGCTGCAAAGTCAGCCGATGTGCACGACGTTATGGTTGAAGGCAAGTGGTTGATGCTGGATAAGCAACTTCTCACAATCGATGAGAAAGCAGCCCTTCAGGAAGCTCAAGTGTTGGCAGTAAAAATTGATAATTTCCTAAAAGGTCGGGAGGAGTCAGTAATTTCGAAACTGATAGCTATTGGCGGGGCCGCGGAAATGGAATCATTCGAAGTTCAGTCCAAGGTAAAGGTCGATGATCTGAATGCAGCTGAAAAAGCGCTCTTTATCCCTGAGATTGAAATTGTGCGTGTGCGCCACTACCACGAATACGATAGCTACTTCAGTTTTGAAGACTCAAGCCAGGGCCGCCTGAGGTATCGTGAAGATGAATTTATCGATGAGAATGGAAAGATTACCAACGTGCGTTCAAGGTTAACACTGATTGGCAATGAAAATGAAAGCAATGACAAAGAAATCTTGCTTTCACGAAGCCGCTACCTTGCTCCCGCGTCGCACTCATTACGCTTCTATACCGAATACTTCAAACCAAACTCGATACTTGAGATTGAGAAAAATCGGTTACGTTACCTTATTCGCTACCAAGGAGAGGAATTCTTTGTAAACTTTGACAGGATGATGCGCCCTGCTATTGGCAATTTTGTTGAAATTAAAAGTCGAACCTGGTCAAAGCAGGATGCTGATAAAAAAACCGCCTTGGTTTCAGAATTGCTGGAAAAGCTCGGCCTTGCGGATAAACCTCATATCCATGAGGATTATGTCAGTCTGATTGAGAAAATCCAACCATGAAGAAACTAGTTCAGATGCGTATTCTTATGGTCGCAGCAGAAGCTGCCCCACTGGTTAAGATTGGTGGGCTTGGTGATGTTGCAGGTGTTTTACCAAAAACTATCCAGGCACTGAACCCTACGGGCATCGACATGCGAGTGATTTTGCCTTATCACCAGGTTTTGCATCAAAAGAATTTAAAAACCAAACTTTTGGGCATTTTTAAGCTTGAGACTCCTTCTGGTAAGATACCCTGTCAACTTCACCAGTATGAAGATTCCGATCTACCCATTTACCTGATTTCCAATCCTTATATTGATGAAACACCCGGGGTTTACAACGGAAATCCAGCCGAAGATGGCATGAAATACATGAGTTTTTCAATGGCTGTGTTGGAAGCTGCCAGATACCTGGATTGGAAATTTGACGTTTTGCATGCGAATGATTGGCACACCGCCGTCTCATTACATTTATTAAGAGCTATGCGGAAAAAAGACCCGTTTTTTGCGGGAAGCAAAGGTATCCTTACAGTTCACAACATGCCATACAATGGTTGGGGTTCACAGAAAGCCATGAAAACCCTTGGCATCAAACCTAGTAAAAACCGCAAACTTCCTGCCTGGGCACGTTACACACCACTTGCAATGGGTTTGTCAGCAGCAGATAAGGTTGTGGCCGTATCAAAGGGCTATGCTGAAGAAATTCTAACTGAACCCTTTGGTTCGGGCTTAGCGGAATTCATGCAAACGTTGGGAGACAAACTTACCGGGATTGTGAATGGGATCGATACTGACTCATATAACCCTGAATTAGACAAGCACATCGCTGCTAATTACTCAAGCTCAGATATTAGTGGTAAAGCCACCTGTAAACAAGCGCTTCAAGAATTGGCTGGTTTTGAACTTATTCCAAACATCCCAATTTTCAGCATCGTCAGCCGCCTGGACAATCAAAAAGGAATAGGTCTGGCTTTGGATGCAATCAGCAGGATGGTAGAGAAGGAATGGCAATTTGTTTTGCTTGGAACTGGCGCACCCGAACTCGAAATACAAGCCGCTGAATTAGCAAAAACTTATCCGGGAAAAATTGCCTGTTTTATCCGTTTTGACGACGGATTAGCGCGTAAACTATACGCAGGGGCGGACATATTTCTAATGCCCTCCCTATATGAGCCCTGCGGTTTGTCACAGATGATTTCAATGCGTTATGGCAATCTTCCTCTTGCGCATGCTGTTGGTGGTCTAAAAGACACTATTGATGATTATTCTAAGCAAGCGGATGAAGGGACTGGCTTTTTATTCAAAGAAGCTACCAGCAAGGCTTTGCGTCAGACAATGCAAAAATCACTGAAGCTTTATAAAAATCGTGACGTTTGGGAAAAGATGCAAATAAACGCCATGAAAAAAAACTTTTCCTGGTCAATTTCTGCCAGGGAATATCTATCTGCATATCAGTCTTTATGGAAAGATTCGCGATTTGAAAGGGTAAGCCATGCCAACTGAGAGAAATTCTGGAATACTACTTCACCCAACCAGTTTCCCTGGACCTTTTGGAATTGGTGACCTTGGGCCAGAAGCTTACCGATGGGTAGATTTTTTAAAGACCAGCGGTACCCGATTTTGGCAGATATTACCACTCGGACCTACAGGATACGGCGACTCTCCTTATCAATGTTTCTCTGCCTTCGCAGGTAACCCTTTACTTGTCAGCCCTGAAATTCTTTTGGATGAAGGTTTACTGGAACAAAAGGACTTGCGTGGCAAACCCAGATTTCCTAAAGGTAAGATAGACTTTGGACCAACCATCATCTGGAAGAACCACATTCTTGAGAAGGCTTATAACCACTTTATTAGTAAAAACTTTGATCAACTCAGACTGGAATTCCAAGCATTTTTAGAGTCTGAAAGTAATTGGTTGGACGACTATGCATTGTTCATAGCAATTAAAGAGAATCAGAACGGAGCTCCCTGGATAGACTGGGAACTAAATCTAAAAAGACGCACCCCTCGATCACTAAAAGCATTTCAATCAAAACATTCACAAGATATTATCCGCCAAAAATTCAATCAATTCCTGTTCTTCAAACAATGGAATAACTTACGGTCTTATGCCAATGGACAAGGCATACAGATCATTGGCGATATGCCTTTTGTTATCGCGATGGACAGTGCGGATGCCTGGACGCACCCAGAATTGTTCCTGATGGATGCTGACCTCAAACCGACAATGGTGGCTGGGGTGCCACCGGATTACTTTTCTGCTACTGGCCAGCTCTGGGGCAACCCCCTCTACAAATGGCCGGTTCATCAGAAACAAGGCTTTTCATGGTGGCTTGAGCGTCTATCTGCCGTCCTGAAATTGGTTGATTTGGTCCGCCTGGACCATTTTAGAGGGTTCGCCGCAGCCTGGCATGTGCCTTTTGGCAACGAAACTGCCATTCAAGGTCAATGGATTCCGGGCCCCGCTAAAGAACTTTTTACAGCGTTTAAGAAAAATTTTGGCCAACTACCAATCATCGCAGAAGATTTGGGCGTGATTACCGAGGATGTGAGGGCTTTGCGGGATGGTTTCGGACTGCCAGGTATGAAAATTCTGCAATTTGGCTTTACTGGTGACCCGGATGACGACTTTCTACCTCATAATTACCCGGTAAATTGTTTTGCTTATACCGGTTCGCATGACAACAACACTGCCCAAGGCTGGTACGATCAGGCTTCCGCAAGAGAAAAGGCCTGGTGTCGCAAATACTTGAACGCGCCTAAAGGCTTGATTGCCTGGCCGATGATGCGGGCATTGTGGGCTTCCGTGGCAATGAATGTGGTAGCTCCCATGCAGGATCTACTGAGTTTGGGAGCAGATGCCCGGATGAACCTGCCAGGTTCACAGAGCGGAAATTGGAGTTGGCGGATGACATCGACAGGCATGAACCCGGAACTCGCGAAAAAATTATATGATCTTAACTTCACCTATGCCCGTTTGCCTGAAGAACAAAAAATGGCTTTTACCCGCCAACTGGAGCAGGAACAATCCGATTCAGTCAAGCCACATTGAACAAGTTGATTGTCATAATGAAAAATAAACCCTCACCTGGCCCGGCCCAGGTAAGAAAACGGAGAATTTATGACCCATGTGATTACAAGTTTATGTCTACGGGATGCGGGGTGTGTTGTTGCCTGTCCTGTTGCCTGCATTGTGCCTGGCAGCCCACAGGAGGAATGGCCGCAATTCTACATTGACCCAAACACCTGTATTGACTGTGGGGCTTGCATAGCTGAGTGCCCTTATGGCGCAATTTACCCTCTTAAAGAAGTGCCGGCTAATTTTGTTGCCATGGGCGGAGAAGTGCTCAATGGAACCAGCAATATGCCTGGTTATGACACCGAGCACGATTGTGTAACCTATGAGGGCGATCCTGTACATCTGAATTTCTGTCGCGTCTTGCTTGAGGATGAACAAATCGACTTAACCGACGCTATCCAACGCAACCGGGATTTCTTTGAATCTGGGCCAGGATACCTGGCAGTCGAACTTTAGCTTACTATTTGGTCAGATTTTCCTGGGCAGCCATGGCTGCTCCAATAATTCCTGCTAAATTTTCCAGTTTGGCGGGGATTATCCGGGTGTCGATATTCAGGTGCTTCGCGTACGAGTCGAATCGGGAAGAAATACCGCCACCCAGGATGAAAAGATCAGGGTTAAGCAAGAACTCGTACCATTTTAGGACTTCGGTAAATTTTTCCGCCCATTTTTTCCAGGAGAGATGGTCTTTTTGTCGCAGGGCATCGGAAGCACGGTGTTCGGCATCCTTACCTCTCACCTTCAGGTGACCAAATTCTGTATTTGGCATCAGTTGGCCTTTCACAAATAAGGCCGACCCGATGCCGGTGCCAACCGTAAGAAACATCACTACGGGGTACTTCCAGGCCTCTGGTGAGCCAAATCGCATTTCAGCCAAACCTGCTGCATCCGCATCGTTCAAGACGTAAGCCTCCTGTCCAGTGTGAGCTTGGATCATCTCTGCGACGTTGGCGTTGACCCATTGTTTGTGCATGTTGGCTGCGGTTAGGCAAATACTGTTTTTGACAATACCTGGATAACCAGCTCCAATTGGGCCTTCGTATTTGAGTTCCTTGCAGATTTTTCCGATACAGTTGATGATTTGTTTTGGCTTGGCCATGGGTTCGGTTTCAAAGCGGATGCGCTCAGAGATGAGTTGGCCAGTTGCCGTATCCACCAGGGCACCCTTGGTTGCAGAACCACCAATATCAATTCCTAATGTGATCATTATTCTCCTTTTATGGACAAGCCTTTTCTAAGTGTTCCTGGTAAGTTACCGAGAAATCGTGCAATCCACTGCCGTCGCATTTTGCCCGAAAAAACAGATATTCAGAAATTTCCGGGTTAAGCACCGCCTGAATCGCATCGCTACCGGGAGAGGCAATCGGCGAAGGCGGCAGACCTTGAATTTGATAAGTATTATAAGTTGAATTTATCTGAAGATCAGATAGAGAAAGGACAGGTTTCCACCAGGATTTCGTGTTTTCATCATAACCAATGGCATATTGTACAGTTGGGTCCGTCTGCAAGGGCATGCCTTGTACTAACCGATTGTAGAAAACAGAGGCTATTATCGGCATTTCTATCTCTTGCAATGTTTCTCGTTGGATGATTGACGCCAATGTGAGAACTTCATTCGTGCTCAGGCCATTTTCTTTTTGTTTGGTCTGGAAATCCTCAGTTTGAAAAAGTGCATGAGCAGGTATTGTCAGCTGCCAGAGGATTGAGTCGGAATCTGCGCCGGGTTCGAAAACATAATCACCCGGTAAAATGTAGCCTTCAAGGCTTTGGCCAGGATCCAATTGGAGTAATCCTGCCAAACCATTATGAGGTTGGCGCATCTTCTCAAGCAAGAAATCTTGATTGCCTTCTCCAATGCCTAGGGATTGAATGGCTGAAGCTATTTCCTCAAGACGCCATCCAGGAAAAACTACCAAAACGCGATTGCGATTGCTTGGGTCTGAAATGAATAGAAAGACCTGATAGGCTGGCATATTCTTTGGAATTGAATACGAACCTGGTTCAACCTTGCGATCGAGCCCCCGATAGACTAAGTAATCACGGCACAACCTGGGGTTTAAGTTAGCGTGCAAGAGGTTTAAGTGGTTACAGATAGACTGAACAGATTCACCTGACTGGATCTCAAGTTTAGTTTTTGCCTCTGGATCTGTTTTCTGTTTCGTTAGACTTTCTCTGCTAAGAAAGATTTGTACTGAATAGCGCACCTTTTGTAGAAAACTTAGTTTTTCATCTGCCAAGCCATATCCCAATTCAATTGAAGTTGAACGCAATTTCCAACTCAAAACCAGGATTGAACCGATTAACACAGCCAATAAAAGAATAAGTGCAAAGAGCAGTTTCTTATTACGAGACATTGTTTTCAAGTTGTCTTGCATCCAGAAAGTCCTGCAGGATGATGGCTGCAGCCAGGGCATCCTTGGGGGCTGACCGTTTCTTTCGGCTCGCGCCAAGTTCTATCGCCAATTGGTCGGCTTGCCGGCTAGACCCAGATTCATCCCAGCTTTTAACAGGGATTGATGTTATCAATCTAAGCGCGTCCACCAGTTTGAGAGAAGCACGGGCACGTGGACCTTCCAACCCCTCAGAATCCAGCGGAGTACCAACAACTATTAGTTCACATTCGTGCTCCTCAGCCAACCTGCTTATACGGGCAGCATTCTCTGATCGCGAAATGTGCCTCAGAGTGGTCAGTGGGCGTGCCAGCATGCCACTTTCGTCACTGATAGCCAGGCCGATTCGCGCATCACCTGGGTCAACCGCAATTATTTTCATTAGTCTGCTTTAATCTCCAGAAGAAATTATACAATACGCATCTGAGCGATTGGTTTATCCTGCATTTCGAACAATTCCAGGCATAAGTAAAGAAAAGCGGGTGGAAAGAGCCCACCCGCTACCAGGTATTAATTGTTTTTGTGGTTAAGCCAGAGATTCCGGACCAGCGTTCCTGAGGTGAACGCGAATGACCTTGCGGTTATTGCGTTCAAGGGATTCCATGTCCCCAAGGGCCTGTGCGCGTTGAAGGATGCCAAAACTCAAGCCTTCATCGGGAATTTGCAGATCCATAGCTGGGTCTTTGGTCAACACCAGAAAATGACCACCCGCGAAGCCACCCTTGTGAAGTTGTCCTGTGGAATGCTGGAAACGCGGACCAAAGCCCAGGGTTACAGGGCAATGGTAGGTGTTGATCAACTTTTCACGCAATAAAGCAAGTTGAGTTTCCATCTCAGGCGTACGTTCCAGGTAGGCATTGATGGCGATGTAACCGCCAGTCTCAAGCGAGCTCAGAAAGGTTCGTACCGCGTTAGAAATTTCCTCTACTGAAGCGATATTGGATGAAATCTTACCGAAGATGCTGCCTTGTTCGTTTTGCCAAATTGGGCTGCCTTCATCCAGCGTTCCAGATTCTTTAAAGGATTTGATGACCTCTTTAGTATTGGCTTTACTTTCCTGTACGTTGGGTTGATCAAAGGGATTGACGAATATCCCCGCACACAGCATGGCTGTGGCATATTCCCAGAGATAGATTTGTTTTGCCAGGTCATAGACGTCTGTCAGTTTCAGCCGGATTACTGGATGCCCAGCATCAATCAAAGCAGTTAGTCTTTCGCTGTTGTCATTAGCTACACGCATGTCCACAAAAATCCGGTCTTTTGTATAGCATTCTGGGTTAATCAGCGGCTCTGACTCGACGGGTAAAATACCCTTCCCTACCTTACCCGAACTTTCAGCAATTAATTGTTCGAGCCAGGGGCCGAAGGGTCTACAAGTTTCATCTGCGCTGAAGATTAGTTTATTCTGTCCTGCTTTGCAAGCGGCTGCCAGGCTAAGGCCAAGCACCAGACCTGGGTTTTGCGCGTATGGAACGTCTTTGCAGCATGCAAGCTCAGCTTCGACTGCTCTTCCAAGCATTTTTTGTAGATCGATCCCCATTAAAGCTGCAGGAACCAATCCAAAAGTTGTGAAGGCTGAGTATCTTCCACCAACATTTGAGGGTGCCTGAAAAGTACGCATGAACTTACGCTCACGTGCCAAGGCTTCCAAGGAAGTGCCTGGGTCGGTAATCGCAACGAAGTGGTCTCCGGGGTGTTCCACATGCAAATCGATCAACTGCTGCCAGAAATAGTAGAAAGCAGCATTTGTCTCGCTGGTTGAACCTGATTTGCTGGCCACAATGAAGACGGTTTTGCGCAAATCCACGCTTGAAGCGCGCCAGGCAATCTCATCAGGGTTGGTGGTATCAATAATTTGTAAGCGTAAGGCCTTGTCGGCAGGCACTTCTTTGGCGAAGGTTAGGCTGTATACCTCGGGAGCTAAGGATGAGCCACCCATTCCAAGCACAAACACATCAGTAAATCCGGCTTGAAGGCACAGGTTGCGGAAACTTTCTAAACTGCTGGTTAACGCAAGTTGCTCAGTTGGTAATCCTAACCATCCCAACCGGTTACGGATTTCGTCAAATTGAGACCGATCCTCGGTCCATAAGGTAGGGTCATGTTCAAAGAGCCGGCTGACCACAACTTCTTCCGCCGCAGTACAAATTGCCTGCTGGACGGGCTCAACCAGATGCCCCAGGTCTTTCAGGGTCAACTGCCGTTTAGTTTCTATTGTTTGAAGAAGGCTTAGGTAAGCTTGCTCAAACTTTACAACCCCGTCGTTTTCGAGGAAGTTTGTTATCTGCCCCAGATCAATGCCAAGTTTCTCTAACTCTGTTAGGCTCGCCTTGGCCTTGTCCAGATCCTTCTCAATCTGCAAACCAACAGAACCATGATCCAGGAATGCTTTCAGTGTTGTTGGTGGAACAGTATTAACAGTTCCCTTAGCCTGAAGTGTATCGATGTAAAGCGTATCAGAATAGCCAGGGTCTTTGGTACCAGTCGATGCCCAAAGGGGGTACTGCATGACAGCTCCAAATTTTTCAAGTTCCTTGAAGCGTTCGGTGTTTTTGAGATCCTCCCAGGCTTGGTACGCTAATTTTGCGTTGGCAATAGCCACTTTACCCAGCAAGTGGCTGGTTTGGGCATTGGTTTCTTTTTCAAGGTTTATGAGAGCCTGGTCTACATTGGTGTCTATGCGCGAAATAAAGAATGAGCCAACCGAGCGGATGTAGCGAATCTCCTCACCTTTCTTAAGGCGATCTTCAAGGCCGGCAAGGTAAGCCAGCATGACTTCTTTGTAGCGATCAATCGAGAAGAGTAAAGTCGCGTTGATGTTGATGCCGTCACTCGTGAGCGTACGTACGGCAGTCAAACCTTCCTGCGTGGCCGGGACTTTAATCATGAGATTCTTGCGATTAACCTGAGCCCATAAAGAACGGGCATCGCTGATAGTTGCTGAGGCGTCATGAGCAAGCAACGGACTGACTTCAAGGCTAACAAAGCCATCATTGCCGCCGCTGGCCTCGTACAAAGGCTTAAAAAGATCACAAGCCTTCTGGATATCTTCAATTACCAGGCGTGTGTAAATCTGTTCTTTATCCATCCCGCTGGAAGCTAAAGTTTGGATGGCAGAGTCGTATGCACTGCCACTGCCAATGGCTTTTTCAAAGATGCTTGGGTTTGAGGTTATTCCGTAAATCTGTCCAGATTCGATCATCCGGCCGATTGAGCCGTCGGCAAGCATTTTGCGTTCAATATTGTCATACCAAATTGATTGACCTAATTGATAAAGCTCTTGAGCGCGTCCCATCCAGCTTACTC
Source organism: uncultured Anaerolineaceae bacterium (assembly GCA_964391795.1). Taxonomy (GTDB): domain Bacteria; phylum Chloroflexota; class Anaerolineae; order Anaerolineales; family Anaerolineaceae; genus Mesolinea. The sequence continues at coordinate 20,719 of CAYMNM010000009.1, forward strand.
CTCTGAAACCAATTTTTTGACGAGGGAAACTACAGTTTCTGGCGTAAATCCAAATTTCTCCATCAACAGATTGCCAGGCGCTGATGCTCCAAAGTGATCAAGCCCAAAACTCACACCTTCACAGCCAACCCATTTTTGCCAGCCGTTAACCACACCTGCTTCTATGGAGAGCCGTTTCTTCAGCGCGATTGGTAAAACCTCTTCTCGATATTCCTTGCTTTGCTGTGCGAAAACTTCCCATGAAGGCATGGAGACTACCCTCAATGGTATTCCTTCACTTTCAAGAATTGGAGCAGCTTTTAGCGCGAGTGAAACTTCGGATCCGGTAGCAATGATAACAACTGCGGGGCTTTTCTCTGCGGTTTGGTAGATAATGTAAGCACCTTTGGTGGTACCAGCTGCAGGCGCGTAGACTTTACGGTCGAGGGTTGGTAGATTTTGACGTGTCAATGCAAGTAGCACGGGGTTCTGTCGATGGGTTAATGCATACTTCCAGGCTTCCATGGTCTCGTTGGCATCTGCCGGGCGGAATACCGTCAGCCCCGGGATTAGTCGCAAGCTCATCAGCTGTTCAACAGGCTCGTGTGTGGGGCCATCTTCTCCAACGGCGATTGAATCGTGAGTGGCGACGTAAATGGTACCTATTCCAGAAATAGCGGCAACGCGAATGGCAGGACGCATATAATCAGAAAAAACGAGGAAAGTAGCACAGTACGGAATCAACCCACCATGGACTTGAACGCCATTACAGATTGCGGTCATACTCAGTTCACGCACACCAAAATGGATATTCCTGCCGGCTCTATCCTCAGCTGTGAAGGCCGAGTAACCTTCCATCCAGGTATTATTTGAAGGAGCCAAATCCGCAGAACCTCCAAAGAGCTCAGGGATTCTTGTGGCAAGAGCATTGATGGATTTGTGTGAAGCCACACGGGTTGCCATTCCTTTTGCGTCTGCGGGGAAGTGAGGCAAACCATCCTCCCAATTCGCAGGTAGTTCTTGATTAATACGTCGCTGGAATTCTGCGGCAAGCCCTGGTTCCTCATCTTTGTAGGCTGAAAGCTTTTCTACCCAGGCGTTCTGGGCGGCTTCGCCAGCTTGAATAGCTTTTCGGAATTCTACAAGTACATCTTCGGGGGTGTAGAAGAGCGGTTCTGTTGGCCAGTTTACATTGGTCTTTGCAGTATTCAGCTCATCCCAGCCCGGGGGACTTCCATGGCAAGCAGCAGTTCCCTGTTTGGTTGGCAGCCCGTAACCAATAACTGTTCGGACCATAATAAGCGAAGGTCGAGGGTCTTTTTTGGCAAGTTGAATAGCTTGATCAATGGATTCGACGTCATTGCCGTCTGTAACTTTTAGCACATGCCAGCCAAGTGCCTCGAATTTCTTACCGCGATCTTCTGTAAACGCGAGATCAGTTGAACCTTCAATTGAAATTTCATTGTCATCGTAAAGATAAATAAGTTTTCCAAGTTTCAAGTGCCCGGCAAAGGAGGCTGCTTCGGTTGAGATGCCTTCCATCAGATCGCCATCAGTCACAATGGCGTAGGTGTAATGGTCCACAATTTTGTGGTCATCACGGTTGAATTCGGCAGCCAGGTGTGCTTCAGCCAAGGCCATTCCAACACCATTGGCAAAACCCTGACCTAAAGGCCCTGTGGTCGTCTCGACGCCTGGTGTGACCTTCCACTCCGGATGACCGGGTGTCTTAGACTCCCATTGCCGAAATTGGGCCAAATCTTCTTTACTAATGTTGTAACCAGTCAGATGAAGCAAAGTGTAAAGCAGCATCGAACCATGCCCCCCAGATAGGATAAATCTATCCCGGTCTGGCCAATTTGGGTCCAATGGGTTGTGTTTTAGATGGCGTGTCCAGAGGGTATAAGCCATCGCTGCAGCACCCATCGGTAAGCCTGGATGACCCGAATTTGCCACTTGCACCCCGTCCGCTGAGACAAAACGAATCGTATTCAGCGCTCTTTCTACTGCATCACTGTTCATGCAAATGCCTCCAAAAAGTTAGATGATAAAATTTTACCATGCAGGCGTTAACAATTAATCAGGTAGAAAGTTGCGGAGCCTAGATGGAATTAAAAGGGAAAGTTGCGTTGGTAACTGGTAGTGGCATTCGTCTGGGGAGGGAAATCGCAGAGGCCTTGGCGAAAGAAGGCTGTGATCTAGCTCTGCATTATCACCGTTCGTTTCATGAAGTAGAATCGCTTCGTGAGGAACTCAAGATATTTGGCGGGAAATATGAAATTTTTCAGGCAGATTTGGGCGATCCCAGGCAAATTGATGGAATGATGCATGAAGTACATTCGATGTTTTCACATTTGGAAATATTGATAAACAATGCTGGCATTTATCCAAAAGGCTGTGGGCTCGAGACCGACTCAGCTAAGCTTGAAGAAGTTTTCCGAGTAAATCTCTTCTCGCAAATCCTTTTGATTAAGGCCTTCGCCAAGCAGCTGTCTGAGAGTGAGCAGGGCAAAGTAGTTAACATTTCAGACTCCAAAGTGTTCAAAACCGGTATAGATCACTTTGCATATAGGCTTACAAAGAGCGCTGTCAATGAAATGACCAGACAATTCGCGCTCGAACTGGCCCCACGCATCACGGTTAATTCTGTCGCGCCCGGAATTGTGATGCCCTTGGCTGGCCATGAAGATATGGATATGCAGCCGGTCGCAGAAAGACGCGTACCACTCAAGCGCATTGGCAGCCCGCAAATGATCGCTGAAAACGTGCTTCATCTTCTGAAGCAAGACTTTATTACTGGTCAAATAATTCGGGTAGATGGTGGGGAAAATATTTAATCAGTTTGAATTGGAACCAGCACACCTGCCCTGTACAAACGGTCAATCAATTCCCGTGGAAAATCGGAACCAAGCAATTGTTCATTATTACTTAAAAATTTGGCGATTATTTGAACACCTGAAAAGTTCTGATCTGTCACAACTTTGCCAAGATGATCGTGATAAATCCCAGTGGATGACAAGAAACACCACGGAGCCAATCTGAAGTAAGCTTTTGTGGTGACTGGTGAATAAATGGGTTTCATTAGTGTACGCTTATGGGCGTTTAGAATAATTTGTTTGTACGTGGATAATTGTGTTTCCAGATCAAACTTTTTTAGAATACTTAATCGATCTGGTTCAGAATATTTCTGACCATTTTCCAACACTTGCAGGCTCAGGTTACCGGCGGCCTTGGAATCCCAATAATCAACTTTGTGAATTAACGAGTCTGGAAGCAGGCTGCGATGCACACCAACCCTACAAACCAGGCTGGGGGTGCCGCACGCGAGGGATTCGTAAGCAACATTTCCAAAAGCTTCAGGCAACCTTCCCAGGCAGAGATTCAAGTGGCCCAGCGAGTAGAAGGAAGGCATCTCTATCTGGCTTAACCAATCAAGGAAGTGAATGTGGTTCTTTAGATTGTTTTCTTCAATTAGAATTTGCATTTTATGGAAGAAAGTTTCTTCATCAGAACCGTTCATGGCAGCATGCCAGCGTGGTGTAAGCAGAATAATTTCGTGCTTACCAAGTTCATTGACAAGGTAATTTAGCAACTCGAGCGCTTCTGCCAAGCCTTTGTTAGGGTCCGGACGATGGGGATGCAGGAGGATGCGGTAATCGGTCGGATCGAAAGGCAATCTGTTTAGTAGTAAATTCTCTTCTAAGGGGATCGGCTTGAAAGTTTTGGGGTCAATCCCATTTAGCACAACATGGATCCGCTCGTTGAGACCGTCAACAACCCTTCCAGCGCTTGCTTGGATGACAGAGGCTGAATAGGGGGACACACAAATAATTTCATCTGCCTGGTTGATAAAACTGCCCAAAATGGATTCGGGGTAGTAGTTGTCACGAAAGGATAGGATTGTCGGGATTTTGATGTGTAATTGAGGCAGAAGAAGCTCGCCATCGTGCACGTAGAACCTCTCTGCCCAGTCAATCTGTCGGTTCATCTCTTCAACTATCAAGGCAAGTTCAGATGGTGTAACCGCGTAAGGTGCAGGAAAAGGTTGATGGAAAGGCAAGACCGGCCAAACTTCGAGGTTGTGAGACAACGAAAACGGTATGTCTTGATTGGGTAACGACGGGCATAAGACCCGAACACGATGGCCATCGGCGGAGAGGTACCTGGTTAGATTCATCAGGTGTTTTGAAGCTCCCCCGCTCACAAAATCCGGAAAAATCGGATTAATGCTGAAACAAAGGATATTCATGCATAGATTCTAACCTACTGATAAAATTGTGCCAATCCTGGAGGCCTGATGGATATTTCAACTTACGATTCGATAATTATTACTGACCTGCTTGCGAGCGGTATCATCGGGGTTAAACACCCGGAACGTGATAATCCACAAGACCTGCTTCTTAACATCACACTATATAAAGATTTAAGTGTGGTGGGTGAAAGCGATGAGATTTCTGATACGGTTAATTATTCATCCGCTTCCAAGGTCTTAATTGCCGAAGTTGCGGTTTGTGCGTATCATACGGTGGAAGCCCTGGCGGTTCACCTGGCCAGGCTTCTACTACAGACATATGCCATCGATGCTGTCCGCGTACGTGTGGAAAAACCAAAAAAGGTCAGTCAAACCACACGGGTTGGGGCTGAAGTGTTCAGAAGTCGTCCGGAGTAAGTCTTTTTAGAAAAATATTATGAATTAGCGGTTGTTTGATATACGATTCAAGAATTCCAATCGTGTGTCCAATTGATTTTTAAATGCTCCAAGCATAGCGGAAGTTGTCATGGTGGCTTCTTGTTTTTTAACACCGCGCATGGTCATGCACATATGTTGGGCTTCCACGACTACCGCTACCCCCTGAGGGTGAATTTGATCATTGATGAGTTCTGCGATTTGCTGGGTCATTCTTTCCTGAACCTGTAATCTATGTGCGAACATATCCACAATTCGGGGAATTTTTGAAAGACCAATCACTTTTCCATGAGGTAAGTAAGCTACATGCGCATGCCCAAAAAATGGGAGCATGTGGTGCTCGCACATGCTGTAAAATTCAATATCGTTGACAACGACCATTTGGTCATAGTCCACGCTGAAAAGGGCACCGTTAATTAACTTTTCAGCATCCTTAGCATAGCCATCCATTAGCTCTGCATAAGCTTTACCTACTCGTTGGGGGGTTTTGAGCAAACCTTCTCGTTCAGGGTCTTCACCTAGACCGATCAGAATTTCCATGGCTGCGTCAGCAATCCTTTTTACATCAATCGGACGATTTTCTTCAGAACTCTGTGTCTTGTTTGCCATTCTTACCTCACCGCATTAGCTTAACGCAACGCCATGAATATTTCAAGGCGCATGGAAAGGGTTAAATAAAGGCAGCCTCGTTGTAAGGTTGCCTTTATGATCAAAACTTATTTAGCCGATTATGGGGTCGATCAAACCGTAGGTGCCATCGCGTCTTTTGTACAGGACGTTGATTTTGTTGGTTTGAGAGTTGAAAAATACAAAGAAGTCTTCGTGGCCCAAAAGTTGTAGTTGTTCAAGAGCCTCTAACTCATCCATGGGTGTCAACTGGAAGCTCTTCCGTCGAACTATCACAGGCTCTACGCCTTCAACTTCTTCAAGGTCTTCTGCAAGGTCGGTAACACCTTCGAGCTTCTTGGTCCAGTGCTTGCCCTTGAAGCGTTCAATCTGAGATTTCATTTTATCGACAGAAGCATCGATGGCACTATATATACTTTCTGCGCGTTCTTCTGAACGGAGAATAAAGCCTCTGCCGCGAATCGTGATCTGGGCAATGGAGCGATCAGCCAAATTTCTGGCTGATTTAGCGGTGGCTAAATCCACCCGGCATTCGCCGATTTCGTTCAGGAAACGCTCCAGCTTCCCGACTTTCTTGCTTACGTAATCATTCAGACGATCAGAGAGTTCAATATCTTTCGTGAACACATCCATTTTCATTGCCATGTGAACCTCCTGAGATTTTTTTAAATTATACATGTTTTGAATGTCAATACTAAGAATATTATTTTCTTATCGACGCTTTGGCGAGTGTGACGGCAAAAATGTTGGCAAAACCAGCTGCTTTTAGGGCTTTAGATGCCTCCATGATGGTTGCTCCGGTTGTAAAAACGTCATCGACAAGCAAGACATTAAGTTGATTGCGTTTTGCTTGTTCAGCCAAAAAGGCTGACTTGACATTCTCAAAGCGTTGTTCCCGTGTAAGAGCTACCTGCGAGTGATTTTCTTTAACTCTTACCAAACTTCGTTGGTCATGTTTCCAGCCATAGTGTTTTGCGACTGGTTTTGAGAGCAAGGCTGCCTGATTGTAGCCTCGTTCCCGAAGCTTCTCTTCACTTAGCGGGATGGGCATTACCAGATCGATTGGCCAGTTCTTGTCTTTGAGCAATTGGATCAATAAGTTTGAAAACACCTTTCCAAGCCAAAAATTGCTCTGGTATTTCATTGCGTGGATACCAGACCTCAAACTGCCAGCATAGACAGCATAAGATAGGATTTCTTGATAGGGATGGTCGAGTTCAATGCAGGTAGAACAAACTCCCGGTTTGGACAAGCTTAAGCTGCAGTAACGACAAGTTGGTTGTTTAATTGGAATAATCGCAGCGAGGCATTCGGGACAAAAAATTTCCCCTTCCTTGCCACACCCTGCGCAAACTGGCGGAAAAACCCAATCGATGCTTGTGTGAAGGAATTTACGAAATACCGTCAAAGGAGTCCCTTTCTAAAGAAGTCATCATGGACGGCAAAAAAGATCAGGGTCAAGGTATCACTGTCGGTGTAATTGCTAGCGTGCTGCGGTAGAAAAGCTGGATTGCAGGCCAAAACAATGAGAACACGGTAAATAAGACCAGGAAGACCAGGATTATTATCAAAAAGTACTCAAACGGTCCCCATGAAGCGTTATTTTGTCTTTTCAACCAAGCTTCTCCATTTCGTTTAGTGTAAATAAATTCAATTATAATGATTAAAAAATGAGCGTAGATTTTCTACTGTAAGCTTAGCATAATCGATCTATACTCTATCCGTAATGGACACAAAAAGGAGAAAAATGGATGATATTTTAGATAAAGTCGTCAGCCAACAGGATGCTTTCAAGAAATTGGTAAGCAAAATTCCTGGTTTTAAAGGCTATGTGGAACGGGGAGATCGCCGGATGGCCGACAAATTATTACGGGAATCCGTCTCCAAGGCATTCGAAACTCAGTATCAACGCCTCTCATCGGTGGAACGTGATTTGATCTCTAACGGAGAACTTGCCTACGTTGATGATGTTGAAGGAGCTGCAATCAAGATCCGGCAATTTATCGATCGTGTACGCACAGCTGCCTACGGATATGCTGGAATTTTTGATGCTATCAAAATCAACGAAGCTGAGTTGGCAAATGTCTATCAGTATGATAATTACTTACTCAGTCTTGATGAAACAGTTTCTCATGCTATTGACAATGTTGAAGCTTCTGTGGGAACGGATGGTTTACCAGCCGCAATCAAGCATCTAACCAAAATTGCCCAGGCATCCTTGGAAGCCTTCAACAAGCGCACCAAGATAATGCAAGGCATTGAAAAATAATTGAGATTACGGAGGATTTAGAATGGCTCGTATTTTTGATGTCGTTGAATATGCAAGTGAGATGCGCGATGAGATCGTCCACCGCTTCCCTGAAACAGGCGATATGGATATCCGTATTGGATCTCAGCTCATCGTTCGGGAGTCCCAGGCAGCTGTGTTTTATCGCGACGGGCGCGCCTTGGATGTTCTTGGCCCTGGCCGTCACACCCTGACCACTGCTAACATTCCGCTCTTAACCGGTCTTGTTGGCAAACTCTTCGGTGATCGCACTCCTTTCCCGGCTGAAGTCTATTTTGTTTCAATGCGGGAATTTACTGATGAGAAATGGGGTACTCCCCAACCGATCATTGTGAAAAATCCTGGTGTCGGCCTTGGTATTGCGTTATTGCAGGGTTTTGGCACATTTAGCTTCCAGGTCAATGACCCCCAGCAATTTGTAACCCAGATTGTGGGTGCAGCTAGTTCTCTTTCCTCGGCTGATATCGAAGCTCGATTGCGGGCTATGCTGCTCTCCAAGATTTCTGACTTGCTGGGCGAGACTGCCAAGAAAAGCAATGTAATGGAATTGATCGGTTTGACAGAAGAACTCAGCGCCGCTGTGCGCGCCAAAGCCCAGGATGACTTCCTGGCAATTGGTTTACTTTTGAAGAGTTTTTATGTTGCCAACCTCAAACCATCTGACAAATCAGCCGAAGAACTTCGGTCAATGGGCATGTTGGATATGCAGACCTACACGCAACTACAGGCTGCAGACGCTATGCGTGATGCTGCCAACAATCCGAATGGTGGTGCTGGTTTGACCGCCGGGATTGGTGCAGGTATGAGCATCGGTAATGTTATGTCTGGTGCACTCCAAAATTCGCAACAGAATCAAGCTGCGCAACAAGGTGGCAATTATGCCCCGGCAACACCTGAGGTCATGACACCAGATGAAGCGGCACAGTTCCTCAAAGTAAGTGCTGAAGATGTTATGGCTGCCATCACAGCTGGAGAGCTCAAAGCCCGTAAGATTGGTAGTGCTTATCGCATCAGCAAAGAGGCTCTCAACGCCTACTTGCGTGGCGAATAAATTCCACTATATACAAATAATGCCTGGATCGATCCAGGCATTATTAGTTTAAAAAAGCAGACGGGATAAGTAAACTCATCCCGCCAAAATCTTAATTACTATCCAAGATTATGCTTTGAGAACTTCCTCAACGGCCTTCACCGCATCTGCTACAGATTGAATCTTACGCGCATCTTCATCTGTAATATTAATATTGAATTTCTCGCATAAACCATCAACCAGGAAAAACTGATCCATAGAATCAGCTTTTAGGTCTTCCACAAAACGGGTTTCAGGTTTGATGTCTTTGCTATCGATCTTAAGAACATCACTGATCACTTCGATTACTTTTTCAAATACTTCATTTTCTTGCATGCTAACCTCGCATCATCATCTTGATATTGTCGCTAATTATAAACTCTAATTGACAAAGTGTATCTGAACATATAAGATTTGACTATGAAGCCAAAAATTCCCATCCAACGGCGCAAAGATGAACATTTGCGAATAGCAATAGAGGAGGATGTGTCCTCCGGGTTGATGAGCGGCTTTGACGATATCTCACTGCGCCATCAAGCGCTTCCTGAGGTTGATTTCCAGGAAGTTGACATCTCCACCGAGTTTCTTGGACACAAATTGGAGGCCCCGATCTTGATTTCATCCATGACAGGTGGTTCACATCTTACAACAGGGCTTAACCAGAAACTTGCGTTGGCGGCCGAGACCTGCAAAGTAGCTCTTGCGATCGGATCGGTACGTGCTGGAATTGAGAATCCACTTTTTGAAGATAGTTACAAGGTGAGGAAATATGCTCCTAATGCCTTAATCTTTAGCAATTTGGGGGCAGTACAGCTTAATTATGGGTATGGAATCGACGAATGTAAACGAGCTATTGAGATAGCCGGAGCCGATGGTATCTTCCTGCATCTCAATGCCTTGCAGGAAATATTGCAATCCAATGGTGACCTAAATTGGTCTGGTCTTTTGAGAAAGATAGAATCAATAACGAACGCGCTTGATCAACCGGTGCTGATAAAAGAAGTTGGCTGGGGGATTAACCGCCAGATCTTTGAAGATCTTGAAAATGTTGGCGTTTCTGCGGTGGATATAGCTGGTGCCGGCGGAACCTCTTGGTCTCAAGTGGAGATGTACCGACAAACTGATCCGATACTTCGGCGTATTGCTGCTGATTTTCGCAGTTGGGGGTTAACGACTGTGGAGTGTTTGCAGGATATATTCAAGGAAGGCCAACCTGCAATCCCTATAATTGCTTCGGGTGGATTGAAGAATGGCATTGACCTTGCAAAGAGCCTGGCTTTTGGCGCAAGTATGGGTGGTTTTGCCAGAGCTTTGTTGCCCGCTGCCAGCGAAGGTGCGGATAAGCTTTCACAGGAACTTGAGATTATCAAACGTGAATTAAAAATTGCACTCTTTGCCTGCGGGGTTGCCAGGATTACAGATATCAATCAATCAATGATCGTCTACCGACGTAGCCGTTGCGTTTCTTGATATTCGGTACGCCCCCATCACCAACCCAAAGCCAATCCAGTAGTAAGGCAAGCCGAAACTATCAAGACTGAATCCTTCTATGACGAAGCAGATTGTAATCAGGATGCCAGCCAATCCCATTGCCTTGAGCAACGATTTTTCTGTTGCCTGCTCAAGTAAAATACTTAACCTCAGTTGGTAGTAGACCCAGGCAATGAATCCTGCGAAACCAACAATTCCAGTCTCAGCAAGCAAACGTGCCCAAATATTTTTTGCATTGACCAATGAATTATTGAAAATAATTTGCTGCATGATCTCAGGTGATCCATAACCAAATGAATTTAAGTTTCTTGAAAAGAAAAAACCCACATTTCCTAACCCAACTCCAAATAATGGAAACGCGAGAAACGTATAAAAAGCGCTCATCCAATAAAGAAACCTTTCAGCCATCTCCAGTCGATTTGCCCAACCCAATATGCCATATTGTTGTAAATCAAAGAGGGCGAAGACACTTGCCATTCGTTTGGGGTCAAGAATGCTCAATAATTTAATGCCTGCGAAACCGAGTAATCCTAAGACAACGATCAAAACTAACCAATAAACAATGTTGAACATAGAGGATCGGATCCATCGTAGTTTGACGTTTTTTATGTTCTGACGATGTTTGTCTGACAATTTTAGTTTCCAGAAGTTTGCCCACCGAATTAGTAGGTATACGATCAGCCCGCCAACTGAAAGCCACCCTATCCGAGATAAGGTAGCAGCAAGCGTGAAAAGCCCACCCAGTAGCAAGAGATTTTCGATAGTAAATTTATTTAGCAGACGCTTCTGATAGATGCTGGAACGATGAACGGTAAAAGCTAACCAGATTGGTAGATATAACACATTTAGTTGGTGAGCCAACCAAGATGGTTCAAGCGCGAAGGCAGTAACCCTGTTGTCATACAGTTTGCCGGAAATACTGACTAGATCTTGAATATCTCGTAATAATTCTGGATAGTAGTGACTGAGCCGCCAAACCAGGAACTGAACAAAGGCGTAGAGGATGATTATCACGCCACCAAGATTCAGCCAATGCAAGGAATGTTTTAGAGAATCAGAGCTCTCAAGCGTAAAAATCGCGACGAGGTAAAAGCAAATTCCCACAGCCAGCGTCAAAAGATCTATTAAACTACTATTGAGTGGATTAAATCCTCGAAAACTGGGGATTTTGATGAACCCAGAGAGTGCGATTGAGAATACTGTCAGTAAGGTAAAAATCATGAGAGGAATCGCTGGTCCGGGAATCGCCTTTTTCTTAATGATAGATGGAAGGAGAAAGGTTATGACTAAAACCATCAGTGGCAAGAGGGAAAGGGGCGCAACAGAGGCCCCCCCAAAAAACCTGGCAATCAACGGAGAGCTACTGACTGGTAAGGTGAGAAGTAATAACGCCCAGACCCAACGATTAAAAACGTGAAGTCGATTGAAAATCATGAAAATTCTTTTTTGTCAAAAAGGTTAGTGCAAATCAAGCCAAGTACAAGGCCAGCCATTGCACCAGAAAACGCAAGAGTACCTTGGCCTCCTTGGATAGGTTTGGAAGGTACAGGTGAAGGCGTAAAAGCACTTATATTTAATGAATCGGATAGCCCCAGTGAACTATTGTTTTCTTCAATAAGTATTGCGTTTGCTTCTATCAAGAAGGTACTGGCTTCTTCAAATGTTAAACCTTGGCAAAACTGAACTGTTTCTGGTGAGGGTCCGTACCACGGGAAATCATTTGGTGTAGTAGGGAAACAATAATTAAGCATGGCTAATCTTTGGCGGGCCTCACTTGCTCGAATCGCATGAGGTTTGGCTTGTTCAAGCAGGGAAAAAGCAGAACTGCCCCATGTGTTGGCGATTCTGGCTGCCAAAGACGGGTCTTCATTCCTCACCTTGACAAGAGTATTCATTCCCTGGCGCTCAATCGTAGCCATTTCATGAAGCTCTTCCAACGTTATCTCATTACCAAGAGCGGCTTCCTGATCAAGTAGTGGTTGAATGATCTCAGGGTGGAATAATAATTCACCAACATGTAAGATCTGTGTATCGACCATTAGTTCAGTGATAATTGGCCGGTTTTCTTTGATATCCACATTTGAAGTTAACTTGGCCTGGGCCTCATATCTTGGTTTTAAGAAAAAACCTAATCCATAGCCGATTAGACTACCAAGTAAGATTGCCCCCATGAGTATTAGCCAGGGATATTTGCGTGGGTTTTGTAAGATCTTTATTGGAAAATCGTCATTCATATTTTAGAATCCAGTCATATTTTCACCCCATATTCTAACATGCCGCGGTTGGGCTGTTTGTGTAATTAAACCACTGCGAAAAAAACCCGATGTTACAATGCAAATATGAAACAAAAGCCACAAATAATTTCTGACTCATTGGTAAAAACCAAATGCAAACTAGGCGAATCTCCAATTTGGAGCCCTAGAGAACATGTCCTTTATTGGACTGACATTGATGAACAACTAATCTTCCGCTATGATCCGCAAACAAGGCACTTTAGTTCTTTTGAACTCCCTCACAAAGTAGGCAGTCTGGGATTAGTCGAAGATGGCGGTCTGGTTCTTGCGGTGGAAAATGGGTTCGCCTTTTGGGACGGAGATGGAAAAAATGTTGAATTGGCCCATCAAACGATTCCGGATGGTTCACCGTGCATGATGAATGATGGCAAAGTAGATCCGATGGGCAGATTCTGGGCTGGTTCTAAAGGCCCCAAAGGTCACTCTAACCTTTGGTTCCTGGAGCGACAAAACACTGTTAAAGAAGTGCTTAGTGGACTTAGCATATCAAACGGTTTGGATTGGGAATCAGATGCCTTTTATTTCACAGATTCGCTTGATTCCAGGATCTACCGTTACGATTTCGACCTGGCAACCGGGCAAATTTGCAATCCAGAAGTCTTTTTTGAAAGCCCGATCGGTGTTCCGGATGGCCTGACTCTGGATGCGAATGGCAGCATCTGGACGGCTATCTGGGATGGTTGGAAGGTTTTGCAGCTCTCACCCAATGGCAAAATCTTGCAGAAAATCGAATTGCCCGTTCAACGACCGACTTCTGTTTGTTTTGGCGGTCCTGCTTTAAAAACTCTTTTCATTACAACCGCAAGTGTTGATTTGAAAAAAGAAGACCTGTCCTTACAGCCCTTGGCCGGAGACCTATTCGCATTTGAGGCTGAGGTTTCAGGCCGACCCTGCAACTATTTCTTGAAATAAACGTTAAGCTATACGCAATTTAGTAGAAATACCAACTATTACGCTTCTAATCATCCTCTTCAACTTCGCCTGACTTTTCGAAGCGCATTCTATCGTTGGTATTCAGTATTCTCTTGCGTAAACGCAGGCTCTTTGGTGTAACCTCAAGCAACTCATCCGGAGCAAGATACTCAATCATTTCATCCAAACTAAGTAACCTTGGTGGAGTAAGGCGAATTTCTATGTCTTTATTTGATTGACGCATATTTGTCAGATGCTTCTTTTTCGCCACATTAATGGATAAATCTTGAGGTCTAGGCGTTTCGCCTACAACCATTCCTTCGTAAATGGGAACGCCAGCACCGATAAATAAGATTCCACGTTCCTCTGCGTTTTTCAGTCCGTAAGTTGATGAAACGCCTGTTTCCCTTACAACAATTGAGCTGGTTTGGCGGCTATCAATTTCTTCTTCCAATGGCAGCATACCAACAAAGAAGCTGTTTAGTACACCTCTGCCTCGGGTCACCGTCAGGAAACGATATCGGAAACCAAGTAAACCTCGAGTAGGCATGCTGTAGGTCAGATGGATCGTGTTATCAGGATTTGTACTCATGGATTGCATTTTTCCGCGTCGCTGACCTAACATCTCAACCACTGGACCAACATAGTCAGGATCAACATCCACGTGTACTTCTTCAAATGGTTCTAATTTAGTGCCATCAGGACCAGTGATAACGATAGCCTCTGGTCGTGAAACCTGAAATTCGTATCCCTCGCGCCGCATCGTCTCGATCAGGATGCCAAGGTGCAATTCTCCTCGGCCCGAAACCAGGAATGTATCCTTAGAGTCGGTACTTTCGACTTTAAGCGCAATATTAGTTCTTAATTCAGTCTGCAAACGTTCGGCTAATTTTCTTGAGGAGCTCCACTTGCTTTCCTGACCGGCAAATGGGGACGTATTGATGCCGAAGGTCATCTGAACTGTCGGCCTTTGTACGGTGATGGTAGGTAAGGCGACAGGGTTTTCAACATCAGCAAGGGTTTCACCAATTTCGATGTCTTTGAGTCCACCGATAGTAACGATGTCACCAGCTTCTACCTGCTGCACAGGTACCGAATCAAGCCCTTGGAACGCAAAAACATATCGTGCCTGAATTTTTTCCATACTGCCATCGTGATGAATACGTTGTAAGAATTCACCAGCGTGGAGTACGCCCGCATGGATGCGGCCAATGGCTGTTGCTCCAGTGTGTTCTTCATAACCAAGATTAGTAACCAACATTTGAAAAGGTGCTTCCCTATCGGCTATAGGCCCGGGAATGTGCTCAAGAATACTTTCAAAAAGAATTTGAAGGTTTTCACCCAAATCCTGTGTAAGACCAGCACGTCCTTCCATGCCGTTACAGTAAACAATCGGGAAGTCCATCAATTTGTCATCCGCTCCAAGTTCAACGAAAAGGTCGAATGTTTCATTGAGAGCTCGGTCGGCATCTGCATCTTTACGATCAAGCTTGTTAATAACCACGATGGTTCTCAGGTTCTTGGCAATCGCCTGCTTGAGTACAAAGCGGGTCTGAGGTTTGGGTCCTTCCGCGGCATCGACCAGCAATAAAACACCATCAACCATATTCATGATGCGTTCCACTTCACCGCCAAAATCTGCATGGCCAGGGGTGTCTACGATGTTAATCTTGACTAATTTACCCGTCTTGGGATTGGGAATCGTGATGGCAGTATTTTTTGCCAGGATGGTAATGCCACGTTCTCGTTCCAGATCGTTGGAGTCCATAACCCGGACAGCTACTTTTTGGTTTTCACGGAAGGTTTTAGCTTGCCGTAACAGGGAATCAATCAGGGTAGTTTTGCCATGATCAACATGGGCGATAATGGCCAAATTGCGAATATCAGTTCTTTCTGTAAACATCTTTCCTCCAATAAAAAAGGCCCGGTTTCCCGGGCCTTCACTAAGTCTTACAATCCAATTACTCCATGGAAATAAGGCGGTTTCTTCACCGGGTCTTTTTTGTACTTGACAGCATTTTTTAGTCGCTCTATCGCTGAGTGTTGTTTGCCTTTGTCTTGTGCGTGCACTTCGAAGAGTGGTTGGCCTTTGCTGACTTTGTCACCGATCTTGACAAATACTTTGATTCCTACCGATAAATCAATCTTGTCAGTTTTTTGAGCGCGGCCAGCCCCTAGTTCAACGGAGGTTTCTCCTACTTCCTGGGCATTAACCTCCGAAATGAAACCATCCTGATCAGCAAAAACGGTTTCAATCAAATCTGCTTTGGGCAACTTATCAAGATCGTCAACAAAACTTACATCTCCACCTTGAGCGATAACCAATTCACGGAATTTTTGGAAGCCCGAACCATCGGATATTGCCTTTTCAGCCATGGAAACACCCTCTTCCAGGGTTTTTGCCACGTCGCCAAGAATGAGCATATAGGCAGACAGGTGCACACAATGATAACGGTAATCTTCAGGACCAATTCCATGCAGCATTTCAACAGCTTCACGCAATTCAAGAGCATTACCGACAGCGCAACCGAGAGGTTCGTTCATCGGTGTTAGGACAGCAAGGACTTTGCGTTTGCTAAGCTTGCCAATAGCCACCATAACTTCAGCAAGTTTCCGGGCGTCTTTGAGGTTCTTCATAAACGCGCCCTTGCCCACTTTAACATCAAGGACAATTGCGTCAGCGCCAGCGGCGATCTTTTTACTCATTACCGATGATGCAATTAATGGGATGGACTGCACTGTACCTGTTACATCCCTAAGGGAATATAATTTGCCGTCTGCTGGCGCAAGATCGGCGCTCTGGCCGGTAAGCACAATGCCATGATTATGCAGTTGCTCAATGAATTCCGTTGGAGAAAGGTCAACCCGGTATCCAGGGATGGATTCAAGTTTATCCAGTGTTCCACCGCTAAAACCCAAACCCCGACCAGACATCTTTCCAACCGGTAAACCACAGGCTGCCACTATGGGGGCAATTGTGATGGAGGTTTTATCTCCGACGCCACCTGTAGAGTGTTTGTCCACGGCAATTTCGACTGCCTTACGCAAGTCCAAGGTATCACCTGATTGAGCCATTGCCATTGTCAGGGCTGTGATTTCCTTGTGGTTCATACCATTCAGTAATACCGCCATCGCCCAGGCGGACATCTGATAATCAGGAATGACGCCTGAGACGTAATTATTGACCAAGTACTCAATCTCCTTAGAAGACAAAGCCTTTCGATCTCTTTTTTTAGCGATGATGTCAACAGCACGCATTTCAGATCCTGACGGTGTTCTTACTTTAAGCTAATTCCAACTTTACGGTGTGGTTCTTCGCCGAAAGACTCAGACCGCACTTTATCATTCTTGCGTAATTCCATATGGATAATACGGCGTTCGTTGGCGGGCATGGGTTCCAGATAGAGCTTACGACCGGTGGAGACAACCTGATCGGCCATTCTACGGGCTAATTTCTGTAATTCTGCTACTCTACGGGCACGATAATTTTGCACATCAAGTTGAATTTGCACCCAGGAACCAAGCTTCTTGCTGGCAATTAAGCTCGCAATGTATTGAATAGCGTTCAACGTCTCTGAACGGCGTCCAATGAGGAAACTAAGGTCATCTCCTTCAATATTGATGGCAACAACAGGTTTTTCTTCGCCTTCAGGGAGGATGGTTTTTGCCGAAACAGACGCTTGAACGCCCATTTGGTCCAAAAGATCCTCTATGGTTTGACGAGCAAGTCCTTCAGTTTCGATATTGGATTCCTGGAAATCCTGGAGGTCTTCAGATTCTGAAAATTCCGCGCCAGACGGTTTGACATTTTCTTCTTTCTGAATGCCAGTAATGCCATCCTGTTTGGCGACAAGATCGAAAACCGACAAGGAGGGTTTGATGCTCACCTGCGCTTTGCGGGAGCCAAGGCCAAAAAGGCCTTTGTTGCCTTCATCGAGAATCTCAATGTCTACCTGCGTTCGTTGTAATCCCAGGCTTTCAAGGCCTTTTTCAACCGCTTCTTCTATTGAATTAGCTGAGAATATGAGAGCTTTCTCTTCTGTCATTTTAGGTCACTTTCGTTTGATTAGCGCTTGCGTGGAGGTCGCTTTTGTTTAGCGCTGGCACGCGCTGAAGGTTTGGAAACTTTTACCACTGGCTCTTGCGCTACAACCGCAACTGAAGAAAGCTCGTCTTCATCGTCCTCAACCTCAATCTCTTTTCCAGTTGTGGTTTCGATGATACGGGGCTTTAAGGGAGCAGTTGGGGTTTTGCTCCATGGAAGCAAGGTTGAAAGCGGAGTCTTATTCATGGTTGCATATTGAACAACACTGAAAATATTTGATACCAAAAGGTAGAGCCCCAGACCTGCAGACCAACTGTAGGCAATGTAACCCATTAATAAAGGCATGTAGATATTCATGCTTTTGGTCATCATGGCAGCCTGGCCGCCCGAATCAGCGCCAGCGGTTGGAGGCGTCATTACCTTGGTCATTAGGTACTGTGAAATGACAACCAAAACTGCAAGTACTGGAATTCCAAAACCAAAAACCATCAAACGTTCTGGCTGCCCAAGGTCCATCCATAGAAAGTGGTGTTGGATTGGTAAAACCTTATCAACGTTGAGGAAAGGATAGATGATGTTCTTGAGCTGCATCAACTCGATGGGGCTCGATGCCATTGCCTTCATGATGCTCTGGTAGAGACCAATAATGATTGGGAACTGAAGCAAAGTTGGCAAACAGGATCCAAATGGGCTGATACCTCTTTCTTTGTAAACCCGCATCTGCTCTTGGGCTTGCATTTCCTTGTTGTCTTTGTACTTCTCCATGACCTTTTTATACTTGGGATCATTTTGAAGGTCCTGCATCGCCTTGGACGATTTAATCTGTTGGGCATTTAATGGCCAGGTAAGCAATTTAATCAACAAAGTGAAGAGAATGATTGCCAGACCAAAGTTCTGGACCACCATGGTGATGGCCAAAAGGATATTTGTAAAGGGGTTAACTATCAGTGTATTCCACATAAAACTTGTTCCTACTTTTTCTCAGGTGGGAAGGACCAGAGTAGGTTTCCCGTTAGGTCATATCCCCATACCATTAACGTGGTGTGGTTATTAGCCAGACCTGCAATGATAATGGTTTTGCCGGAGAGCACAGGGGTTGTATTAAGCTCAATTTCAGCATCTCCAGGTCCCTTGACAGCCTGGGTCCAGGAGGCTTTGTTGTCGCCATTCTTAACAAAGCGCACGGTACCTTCTGAGGTAACAGTAATAAAGCCATCTTCCAGAGGTAGCGCGCCTGCCAGCATACTGCCAACAGAATCCACTTTATTTACCAAGTCGCCGTTGGTGTTGAAAAGATAGATAACACCTTTGTCATCCGTAACCACAATCTGCTCTCCACTCTTTACAGGAGAAGCCCAAACGGCTGACATGGCGCCATTATCATTGAAGGTCTTTGTGATTTTGCCAGTTTCGAGGTCAATCCAAACAATTTCGTTGCCAATGTCACCAACCATGAGTGAATTGGTTTCTTCGATAAAGAAAGGAGCTGAAACAACTGATCCTTTGGTTTCTGCGGTCCATAATTCTTTTCCAGTTTCTTTATCAAGTGCGACCACTTTGTGGTCTTGGCTGGAAATAATCAGCTTTGAATCAACAGCTAAAGGTGCAGCTAAAAAGCCGTATTTGTCCGCGTAAGTCCATTTGAGGCTATGGTCGGAAGCATTTAGCGCGTAAACGTTTCTGTCAAAATTCGCAACGTAATACACATCACCATCTTTGATAGCTTGGGATTGGTACCATCCCTTTGCATCTCCAAAACGCCATGCTTCTGTACCATCACCCTCGTTGAGTCCATGAAGGATGTTGGCAAAGTCACCAACGATAATCTTATCGCCATCAACTAATGGTGCAGCATGGAAGATGATGTTGGCATTCCCTTTTTCGGGAAATCGCCACACAGCGTCTTTGATCGGTTCATCTTTCGTTGTGTCAATCTTCACAACCGATTGACCAAAACTGATGTAGGCAGCAGTTTCAGAGGCAGACAAACCCGGAACACTTGTCACCCGAGGTCCAGTAGCACAAGCCCCCAACACAAAGGCTGCGATGATAATCACAGCAATCAATAGAATCGTTCTAGGTTTCATTTATCTCCATTTATGGAACAGGATCGTATCCGCCCTTGCTCCAAGGATTACAGCGGACAATCCGTTTTATGGCCATCCAAGAGCCTTTTAGCGCACCGTATTTGTAGACTGCCTGATATCCGTAATGTGAACATGTAGGATAGTAACAGCAAGAATTCGGTTTGAGTGAAGGCGAAATGGTTTTCTGATAAGCAATGATCAATAAGAGTACGAGAATGCGTGGTAGGTTTTTAAGATTGAATTTTAAATCCTTCAAAGCCTGGTCTGAAGAGGACGCATACGGCATTGTGGAATCGACATCATTCATTTCTTATTAACCTGGCAGATCGATTTAGAGCATCAAAGCTGGCTGTTACCTGGGCATGACGGGCTTGCAGTAAAGTTTTACGGGCTATATATAAAACATCAAAACCCGGTACATAATTATCCAGGTTTTGGTTGATGCAGGCTCGCAGTATGCGCTTACAGCGGTTACGATTTACAGCAATTCCTACGCTTTTAGAAGCAATCACAGCAAACCTTGTACACGCTAAATCATTAGGCTTAAAAATTATGATCATCAACTTATCCGCTATTGACTGGCCAAGATCTCGTGTTGCCTTGATTGCGATCGAACTCTTGAGCCAAGGTGTTTCTTTTTTCAAGATCTGACCAGTATATCGGATTATGCTTACCAGCTTACGCGCTTAACGTGATTGTTGGCCTTGGGGGTTAACTGGTAACGGCCACGAAGACGGCGGCGCTTCAAGACTTCCCTGCCTTCACGGGAAGACATGCGGGAACGAAAGCCGTGAACACGAATGCGTCGGCGAACTTTTGGTTGATAGGTACGTTTTGTCATGACAAAAAAATCCTTTCTTATCACTCCCATCATGCAGGGAGACTATTAAGCTAAATTAACCTTGTAATTTTACCAAAGGCTTGACATAAGCGTCAAGGAAAATTAACGAATAACCTGTGTCCTTGTTTTTCATATATTAAATCAAAGTGTTGCCCTGAACTGATCGATGATGACCTGTAATGGTCAAATTGAGG
>CAYMNM010000010.1:0-35733 GCA_964391795.1 uncultured Anaerolineaceae bacterium
AAAGCGGTTGGCCTGAAGTAAACCAGAATTTGAAACAAAGAGGCTTAACTATGGTTGAGCCTCTTTCAATTTAATAAGAGTCAAGCAGGCGGAATTTTCTTTGCTTGCCACAGTTTTTAAAGCTGGAGCTGGTAATGGAATTTGGACGGAAGGGAAGATTTTTAGCGCGTTATCTGGATTTACGGCAAGGTGAGTAAAAAAAGGAGCGAAATTTGATCTTAATTTAGCGCTTTTTGAAGTACAAAGCCAGCCCAGCAAAGACCAGCGCGAAGGCGCCAGCCACAATCTTGAGGATGTTGGCAAGGACGCTGGATTGAGGCTTTGCGGTAGGAAAGGGTGTCGCCGTTGTGGCGGTTTCAAGATCCAAGCCGGGTTCAGGACTGCGCAGAGGAAGTTCCGCAGGAGCAGAGAGATTTTCCGGGGCTTCCGAGGTGTAGGCGGCGCCCATGGGGGTAATGCCGGAAGGTGTGGTGGGTTCAACGGCAAGCAGCTGGCCGGCGTTTTCAAGGTTCATACCCAGAATGAGCGGCGGCTGGCTGGGCGTGGCGGCTAAAGCTTGTTCAAGGTCGTAATCCTGCGCTCTTTGCTCAGCAGGATGCCTTCCGTAAATCGGTTCAACAGGAACGACAATGCCACCCGGTGCGTTACCGAAGATTCCCAGATTACCTGGACCCTGCGGTATAGGGTAAAGGTTTGCATCAACACCACCGCCACCCATTATGTCGACTCCACCGCCGCCTCCCATGCCTTTGCCCAAGATCTGACCAAAGTTGAAGAGGAGAGGGGCGTCTTCTTCAGTTTCCATCGAGCGTGCAGTGGCTGCCATAGGTACGGGCGGCTCTTCGGGAGACGCGGCTTCTGCTTGAGGGGCGGCTTCTGGGGCGTCTTGAGCTTTCGTAGTGTCGTCAGGGGTAGTACCCGCGGGGGCGCCCAAAGAGGGTTCGAGAGCCAGGTTCTGCAGAGCCGGGCTGGCGGCCGGGCTGAAAAGCGGCAAGATGAACATCACGGCCATCATCAGGAAAGAAACAAATGAGGCGGTGCTGAAAATTGGTATCCAAGCTTTTTGGCGTTTAATTGCCTGGGCTTCAGCACGCGTGAGTGTAAAGTTGTGGGGGAGTTTGGGTTTGGGCAGATGCCTGAGGTTCCATTGCAGTTGGCGATGGGCTTCCAAAGCTTGCCGAAGGTCCGCGGATTCTTGCAGCCTGAACTCGAAATGGACTTTCTCTTTTTGCTGTAATGCGTCGTCAATATACGCGCTTAAGAGCTCCATATCTTCGTGGGAGAGATTGGCTTGCTTAATCATCGAATTCATCACTGTTTAGACGGAATTTTTCTGGTAAAAGTTCCCCAAAGCCCTGCAGACAGTTTTGCATTTTCTGCCGCGCGCGGGCTAGCCTGCTCTTGATGGTGCCAATCGGCACCCGAATGGCGCCAGCCACAGTTTCGTAATCTTCCCCCGAAACATCCACCAAAACAATGACGGTTTTGAACTTTTCTTCCAATCCGTCAAGACAATGCGTGAGCGCTTTTTCGAGTTCAACGTTGCTGAGCTGGTCTTCGTATGGCAGACTGTCATCTTTCATCCAGCTGGCAGATTCCATGATTTCCCCATCTTCGTCTTCCTGGTCAATGGAGATGCTGGGCCGGCGTTTCTGACGGCGCAGTTCATCCAGGCATTCATTACTGACAATCCGGAGAAACCAACTCTTGAAAGAACCGCCACGGTAGGAATCCAACTTACGATACATGGAAATAACCGCTTCCTGGGTGGCATCCGCGGCAGCCGCTGAAGTTCCCAGCATACGGTAAGCAAGGTTGAAGGCCATTTCCTGATAGGTTAAGACCAGGTCATTGAAAGCCTGCAAATCCCCTTTCAGGGCTTTTTCAACCAGTTCTATTTCGGTCATAAGCGCTTTGCTGCAAGTTCCAATCCAAAAGATAAAAAAAGCCGCTCATTGGAGCGGCTTTGGACAACGCATTACGGATCGCTCCAATTGCATTTTACCCTTGTTTGTCGGCTTCTTCCTTATTTTCGTCGAAGGTTTCGCGAAGGTGCGGGAAGAGGATTACCTCGCGGATATTGCGGTTATTGGTGAGGAACATAACCAGGCGATCAACTCCCATGCCGAAACCACCCATAGGGGGCATGCCATAAGCCATGGCCTTCAGGTAATCTTCGTCCATGGGGTGACGTTCTTCTTCGCCTTCGCCGTATTCCCGGCCCATTTCGCTGAAGCGTTTTTCCTGCTCGAGGGGGTCATTAAGTTCTGTAAAGGCATTGCCAAGTTCGACACCGCTGATGAAAGCCTCGAAGCGTTCCACGGTGCTGGGATCTTCCGGTTTATTTTTGGCCAGCGGGGAGATATCACGCGGGTAATCGTAGAGGAAGGTAGGCTGAATGCAAGCTGGCTCGAGATATTCTTCCATCAGGAGACCGATCATCTTGCCGCGGGGGATGCCAGGTTTGAAATTGATTTTTTTCTCTTTGAGAACTTCAGCAAGAGCTTCGGCTGTGGGATAGTTGGCAATGTCAATGCCGGCCAAATCCATCAAGCCCTGGCGAATTTGGATGCGCTTCCAGGGCGGGGTGAGGTTGATTTCGTGGCCGTCAAACTGGATGAGCTGGGTACCGAGGACTTCCTGGGCGACCTGGCTGACCATTTGCTCAGTGAGTTCCATCATGGCGTGATAGTCGCCATAAGCCATGTAGAGTTCCATCTGGGTGAACTCGGGGTTGTGTTTGAAGGAGACACCCTCATTGCGGAAGTCGCGGCCAATCTCATAGACGCGGTCGAAACCGCCCACGATGAGTCGTTTGAGGTAAAGCTCAAAGCTGATGCGCAGGTAAAGCTGTTGTTTGAGTTGGTTGTGGTAGGTTAGGAAGGGTCTGGCCGCCGCGCCGCCATAGATCGGTTGCAGAATGGGAGTTTCAACTTCCAGGAAACCACGATTATCCAGGAAATTACGGATGGATTTGACCACTGCAGCCCGGGTTTTGAAGATTTTTCTGACTTCGGGGTTAACTGCCAGGTCAACATAGCGGGTGCGATAACGGGTTTCAGGGTCCGAAAGCTGCGAGTGACGCACCAGTTTGCCTTCCACCATTTCGTCCTTGTCTGCCGGCAGCGGCAGCAAAGCTTTAGCTACCATCCAAAAATCACTTACCTGCAGGGTCACTTCACCGCGTTTTGTGCGGAACATAGTGCCTGAGGCTTCTATAAAATCGCCAAGGTCGAAGTGGTTGGCAAAGAAATCGATTTTTTCCTGGCCGAGTTCGTCCACACGGAAGAAAAGCTGCACTTTGCCGGATTTATCTTCAATGTGAGCAAAGCTGAGCTTGCCCATATTGCGGATGGCGCGGATACGGCCACCCAAGATCACCTGGATGGGAGAGGAATCAGCTGATTCTTCCGCTTTTTCAAAACGGGCGATGGCTTCAGCAGCTTCGGTATCTTTGTGGCTGCGAGTTGGATAGGGCTCGACGCCCTGGGCACGCATTTCCAGCATTTTTTCATAACGGTTACGTTCGAGTTCAGAAAAGGTATCTTCAAGCATATTTCCTCTTAAAAAAACCCCACCTGTGAGGGTGGGGATAAATATTCTCTTTTGGTTTACTCTACTTTTAAGACTTCAACCACAAAAGCCCCACCAGGTGCTTCCACTTTTACCTTTTCGCCGGAGTGCCGGTTCATAAGGGCGCGCCCGAGAGGGGACTCGTTGGAGATGCGGTTTTGCCGTGGGTCGGCTTCGGCCGGACCAACAATCATGTAAGTTTCCGGATCGCGTTTTTCTTCCTGGATGGTGACTTTGGAACCAACTTCAATGGCGCCGTGCTCATTTTCATCGTCCTCATCGATAATATGGGCATTGGCAAGGAGAAGCTCAAGGTCTTTGATGCGTCCTTCGGTGAAGGCTTGTTCGTTTTTGGCGTCTTCGTATTCAGCGTTTTCAATCAGTTCGCCATCTTCCATAGCTTCCTGCAGACGCACGGCAACTTCCTTGCGCTTTTCGTTGCGTAAGTATTCCAGTTCTTGCTGGAGTTTTTCAAAGCCCTCACGGGTGAGATAAGAACTTGGCATAGTATTTCCCTTTTGTTTTGTAGCTTCACACACATCGTAAAATATAAATTAACGTAAAACGCGTTTTGGAAAGGGTTTCCCATCCGAAACGCACGAGCACATTATAGCATAGTTACTCAATTATTTTGAAGATGTTGTACGATGAACATTAATAATTTGTTAAATCGTCGAAAATCTGAAAGGTGATTTGCTTTTTGTTGAATCACAAATGCCCTGCTTGTATAGCAAAATTAACCAGGAGATCACGCTCTGAGCCTATTGATACTGCTTTTGGAGACCCTGCCATCAACGCTCTGGATGCACGGCAATAATGAAAAAAAATAAGGACGGGCCTTGAGTACTTTACCTAGTAAACGTTCGCCTGAGCAAACTGCGCAGGATGAGCCAGGCATTATTGGTGACGTTACCCAAGCCGCGCGCTTTGGACAGGGTAATATAGGTGTCGACCGTGTTCTTGGGAATATTTGGCTGTTCCAGTGCTGCCCTGAGCACCATTTGTAATGCTTCACTGGGGCAGACACCTACACACAAGCCACAGCCGATACAGCGTTCCTGAGCAAAACTGACCTCTCCCTGGGCGTCCTCGGTGAGCGCGGCCATTGGGCAGATTTCAACGCAGGCAAGGCAAGCGATGCAAGCGTTGGGGTCGTATTGGGTGACATAGGGATTTGCCACCAGCTTGCCCGGGTTGGGGTCCGACTTAATCTGCCGCAGCACCCCGCAGCAGCAGCTGCAGCACATACACACCACCATTGGGTTCTGAGAGTTGGCTGGCTGCAGCACCAAACCAGCAGCCTGGGCTTGTTTGACGATTTCCATCGCCTCATTTTTTGTAATCATGCGGCCAATCTCGTGCTCGACTGTATTACGAGCCGCAGAGCCAAAAGTCATACAAGTCTCCAAAGGGCGATCGCAACCTTTGCCCAAGAGCTGCTGTTCCTGCCTGCAAACGCAATTACGGACCGCGATATCCTCATTGGAGTAGACAATTTCATCCATCTGCATGTAGGGCAGCACATCATGGGTGATCGGGATGGCGCGTTTGATCGGGATAGTGCGCAGTTGGGGCACTTTCTTCCACGAACTGTGCTTGAAAAAGAATGGCGCGTATTCTTCAAAAAGCTTGGCCATGCCCGCGTCGAGGCGGTTGACCTGACCCTCATAAAAACCAATCACGAATTGACTGATGCCGTAAAGCGGGTCTTTTTCTTTCGACTGGGAGCCACCAATCAAACCTTTTTGCAGCATTCCCTCCAGCAGAGCAGACGCCTCCTCAACGCTCAAGCCGGCTGGACGGGCAATCGACTGGACGTCCTGATTGAGCAAACTCAGATGCAGCGCCAATTCGGCTTCCTGAGGAGTAAACAGGCGCTCCAATATCTTCAGTTCAAGGCCATCTGGCGTGGGAGGGAAACCAGCTGGTAAGGTATCCAGGTATTTGGCAAGTTTCTCGTACGAATTAGGCATTTATTCTCCTGGTCACTTAGTATACGGGTAATCGAAAAAAAATAATAATAAAAAGTTGAAACGGCATCGAATATTTAAATCAATGATTCATTAAAATTGCAGCCATGGGAAGGTGTCCGAGATTTTTATTATCTCAATTCAGCGTCTTGCATAGTAAAATTAAGTAGGAGACCATTGTATGAACCTATTAACAATGCTTTTTGGGGACCCTGCCATCAATGCTCTGGACGCACATCGCAAGGCAGAGGTGCGGGTGATGATTGAAAAGCTGGAAAAGATCGGCCGCACGGATGACTTTCTGAGCCTTGTTCCGGGCGGGACCTTTGATATGCATTGCCATCACAGGGAAGCTCGTGAGATCGGAAAGCGCCTGAATGAAATGGGTGGTGTGCCCATTATGATGGCCGTCAGAAACAATATCCGCCGAAAGCTTAAAGACACCTTGGCGGAACATTTGGACCACTGCTGGAAAGACATCGGAGACTGGCAAGCCTGACACTAGACCATCTACCCGAGGTAATAATTTCAGAATTCACAAATTTGCATCCAGGATATTAAAGGTATGCCTTTTGGTTTTGATTTAAGGCAGTTTTACTCTACCAAAGAGCCACTTAAGACCGGCTTTCATAGAGAGAATAAGCTCGATGATATAATGGACGCATCTTATTCCATCGAGGTGAACATGAGTGATTGCTGCCAATCAAAGAAGATTATCAAGTCAGAAAATGCCCCCAAAGCTTTAGGCCCCTACTCAATGGCTACAGCTACTGAAGAGTTGGTATTTACATCCGGACAACTTGGAATCTATCCCGAGACGGGCGATTTAGCTGAGGGCGTTGAGGCCCAAACACGCCAGGCCTTGAAAAATGTTGAAGCTGTACTAAAAGCGGCTGGTTCTTGCCTGGATTGTGTGCTCAAGACCACCGTGTTCCTGAAGTCCATGGGTGATTTCGCGGCTATGAACGCCGTTTATGCAGAATTTTTCACCTCGAATTTTCCGGCACGTTCGGCAGTGGAAGTTGCTGCCTTACCAAAAGGCGGCTTAGTTGAAATCGAAACAATTGCCAGGATTTGCCAGGACCAGGCCTAACCGCCGCAAATGAAACCTGATGTTTCTGTAATCATTCCTTGCCGGAATGAAGATGAGACTATAACGCTGCTTCTGCAGGCTCTCTATGAGCAGAACTTTCCAAGGGAGCGCCTGGAAGTAGTTGTTGCCGATGGAATGTCGGAAGATTCTACACGCCAACGGATCATGGATTTTCTGGCTGAACATGCAGATCTGGTTATCAAAGTTGTGGATAACCCAAAACGTATCATTCCAGCGGCGCTAAACAGGGCGATTGAAGCCTCATCTGGCGAATATATTATCCGACTGGACGCCCACTCAATACCAGCGAAGGACTACATCGTCCGCAGTGTGCAAGGATTGGAAAGCAATCTTGCGAAAAATATCGGCGGTGTTTGGGATATCGCTCCACAAAACGGCAGTCCCATGGCAAAGGCTATAGCTGCCGCTGCCGGGCACCCGCTGGCAGTGGGTGGGGCAAAGTATCGCTTCGCGGAAAAAGCTGAATATGTGGAGACCGTGCCTTTTGGGGCATGGAAGCGCAGTACCCTGAAAGCCTTGGGCGGGTATGATGAAACACTGCTAAGCAACGAAGATTACGAACTCAACACCCGGCTGAGCCAGCAAGGCGGCCGAATTTACCTGGACCCACAGATCCGCAGCGTGTATTTTGCCCGACCGGACCTGCCCAGCCTGGGCAAGCAGTACTGGCGTTACGGCTATTGGAAAGCACAGATGCTCAAGCGCTACCCAGGCAGCATAAAGCTTCGGCAGGCTTTACCGCCACTTCTGGTAGCTGGTTTGGTGATTTTGCTGATGATGTCTATCATCTTCAATAATTTGATGCCCCTTTTAATGATTGCCTTCGGTTTGTACTTGTTGATAGCACTTGGGATTGGGATTGAGATAGCCCTGCAAAAGAAAGATATAATCATGATTCCTCTGGTTGCTGCAGCAATCGCGACCATGCATTTTTGCTGGGGAAGTGGATTCCTCGTTGGAATCACTCGTAGGCATTGAAATTTTCGCGGAGATAAGACCGTAATGCATTTAAACTCAGTCACCAACAATTTACGCCTGTCATCCTCAGAACAAAGATTTCTGTTGGTTTTAGGTGATATATTAGCCGGCTTTTTGAGCCTATTTGTAGCGGTATTTATCTGGTCGCGTGTGGATCAGAGTTCGATATTTAACCTTGATTTCATGCGGGCAAGGATTCCGAGCTGGTTTTATTTTTTGCCCTTACTTTGGATCATTTTCCTGGTTGAAATTTACGATCTGCGCAAAGCCAGCAACTACCGCGAAACATTCAAAGGTATTGGCATGGCGACAGTGTTAGCCGGCCTTGTCTATTTGGTCGTTTACTTTGCTTCACCACCAGAATCGCTTCCGCGTGTGGGGGTGGCTGTATTTGTAGTTGTGGTGGCCTTGATTACCTTGCTCTGGCGGGCGATTTTTATCCAGGTTTTTTCGGTGGTAGCAAGGCAGAAAAGAGTACTAATTGTGGGGGCTGGCCGTGCAGGAACTGCCCTGGCGTTTGAAATTTCAAAACAAAGCCCTCCGCCTTTCAATCTGATCGGTTTAATTGATGATGACCCGACCAAATTAGGTCGCCAGATTTACGGGTATCCCGTGATTGGGAACCATGAATCGCTTAATCAAGTTGTTGTGGACCAGAACATCACAGATCTGATTTTGGCAATCTCGAACAAAATGAATCATGGCATGTTCCAGACCCTTTTGGCAGCTCAGGAAAGTGGTATGGGACTTTCAACTATGGAAGAGTCTTACGAATCCCTGACCAACCGTGTGCCTATCAGTTTATTAGAGTCGGACTGGGTGATCCGTGAATTTCTTGACCGTTCTCCTAACAGCGGATTTTACCGGATTTTCAAGCGCTTGCTGGATGTTTTGCTTGCCTTGCTCGGGTTTGTTATCCTGGTTCTTTTTTACCCCATTATCGCGCTGGCGATTTACCTGGACTCGGGGTTGCCGATCATTTTCCGCCAGGAACGCATTGGCAAATCAGGCAATGCCTACACCATGCTCAAATTCCGCACCATGAAGAACAACAAAGACATGGAAAAAGAAGCCCTGGTAACGCAGATGAACGACCCGCGGATTACGCATACCGGCAAGTTTTTGCGAAAATCACATTTGGATGAGCTACCGCAGGTGTTGAATGTGCTCAAGGGAGATATGAGTGTGGTTGGCCCCAGATCTGAGCGCAGCGAACTGGTGGTTGAATTTCAAAAACGCGTGCCGTTTTACCGGGCACGCTTCCTGGTTAAACCAGGCTTGACCGGCTGGGCGCAGATTCACCAGGCGTATGCCGAAACTGTGGACGAGACCGCCATTAAGCTGGAGTATGACCTGTATTACATCCAACACTGCAACCTGGCAATGGATTTGCTAATCATGCTACGCACAGTCGGCGCGGTGTTTGGTTTCAAAGGGCGGTAAGCAATTGGCTATTTTGTCCGAAGCGGAGTGGCAGAGTATCCTTAACCGCTACCCAGACGCGCACCTTTTGCAGCTTGATGCCTGGGGAAAGTTGAAGAGCCATTTTGGATGGAAGCCCTTTTGGGTGGCCAACGATAAGGCTGGAGCGCAGGTTCTTTTCCGCAAACTACCCCTGAATCTCAGTATTGCTTACATTCCCAAAGGACCCCTGGGGAGCGATTGGCAGCATCTCTGGCCTGAGATTGACCACTTATGCCGCCAACAACATGCTGTATTCCTTCAGCTTGAACCGGATGGCTTCGAGGAAGCCGAGGAATTGCCGAAGGCGACCTGGCTTGAAGGTTTCAGGGTAGCAACTGATAGTATCCAACCACGCCGCACCAGCCTGATCGACCTCACGCAGAGCGAAGATGAAATTTTGGCCGCGATGAAGCAGAAGACGCGCTACAACATTCGTCTGGCAGAGAAAAAGGGTATTAAGGTAAAGCTCAGCGAGGACCTGGCTGGTTTTCATCGAGTGAGCTGTGTGACCGCGGAGCGGGATGGTTTTTTTGTCCACGCGCAAGATTACTACCAGAAAGCTTTTGATTATTTTCGAGAAGGCGAACACGTCGCCCTCTTTGAAGCAACGCTGGACAAGCAACCCCTGGCGTATTTGATGCTATTTATCAATGGCAAGCGTGCCTGGTACTTCTATGGCGCATCGGATGACGCATACCGCAACCTGATGCCGGCCTACCTGCTGCAATGGGAGGCCATGCGTTACGCCAAAGCACGGGGGGCGGAGGTGTACGACCTGTGGGGTATTCCGGATGCGGATGAAGAGAACCTTGAAAAAGACTTTATGAACCGCACGGATGGCCTCTGGGGGGTATACCGCTTCAAACGCGGGTTTAATGGCCGCATTGTGCGTAGCCTGCCGGCTTATGTCAAGGTTTATCGACCATTGCTCTACCGGCTTTATCTGGCTTACCGCAACCGCCGCAAAGGAAGTAGCTATGCGGGCGATTGAGGTTACAGACCCCAAAGCGTGGGATGATCTGATCAGCCAGCTGCCCCAAGCGCATCTGTTGCAGACCTGGGAATGGGGGCTCTTAAAACAGCGCAACGGCTGGACGCCACAAGCATTCGTTTGGGATAGCGTGGATGGACGGGTGGATGCCACGGCCATGTTGCTTTCAAGACAGGTGCGTCTGGTGCCAGGATTAGGCATTCGGGTGCTCTATTGCCCCAAGGGACCAAGCCTGAACTGGGGAAACCTTGCGTTGGTTTTACAAGTGTTCAGAGATCTGGAAGCCTACGCGCGAGAACAAAACGCTGTTTTTCTGAAAGTTGACCCGGATGTACTGTTGGGGACGGGCATCCCAGGGAGTGAAAATGAAAAACCAAACCCGGCAGGCATGGCTGTGGAAGCCGCGCTGAAGGCCAGGGGGTGGCGCTTTTCTGAAGATCAGATCCAATTTCGCAACAGCGTTTTTATCGATCTATCTCAGCATGAAGAAGCCCTGCTGGCGGCCATGAAGCAGAAAACGCGCTACAACATTCGATTGGCTGAGCGTAAGGGGGTTACCGTGCGCCTGGCGCAGGTGGCTGATCTGCCAATGCTATACAGTATGTATGCAGCGACAGGGGTACGGGATGGGTTTGTTGTGCGGCATGAGGCTTATTACACCGAGCTTTGGGAGATGTTCATGCGCTCTGATATGGCCAGTGGACTGATAGCCGAGTTTGAGGGTAAACCCATTGCTGGTGTGATGGTTTTTTATTTTGGTGAGATCGCGCGCTACATGTTTGGGATGTCGCTCGAGGTGAAGCGCGAACTGATGCCCAATTATCTATTGCAATGGGAAGCCATCAAGCTGGCCAAAAGCAAGGGCTGCCATACTTACGATTTTTGGGGGGCGCCGGATGAATTCAATGAAAAGGATTCGCTTTGGGGTGTCTACCGCTTTAAGGAAGGCTTTAATGGCACAACTGTACGCCATTTGGGAGCCTGGGATTTTGTTGCCAAGCCCTGGATCTACCAGGCTTATACTGAAATCTTACCCAAATTACTTGACTTTACCCGCCAAATAGGGAAAGCTCAGAACAGAAAGAAGGCTTATCATGATTGACCGTTACCCCCTTGCACATCTACCCACACCCATCGAAATTCTGCCGAGCCTAAGCCAATATTTTGGCGGCACTCAGATTTACATCAAGCGTGATGATCTGACCGGTCTGGGCATCGGCGGCAATAAAACCCGTAAATTGGAATATTTGCTGGCGGACGCGTTGAAACAGGGCTGTAAGACCCTGATGAGCACAGGGGCGGTGCAGTCCAACCATTGCCGCCAGGTGGCCGCGGCGGCTGCCAAGGCTGGGCTTGAATGTATTTTGGTGTTGTCTGGGGATGAGCCGGCCGAGCGGCAAGGAAACCTATTGCTGGATTATCTGAGTGGCGCGAAGACAATCTTTGTTACGCGACCAGAGCGTGATGCAGAACTGCAAAAGGCTTTTGAAAAAGCAGTCGCGGATGGCAAGAAGCCGTATCTTATTCCTTATGGTGGTTCCAGCGCTATTGGAGCACTTGGCTACCTGGAAGCCATGCATGAACTTAAAGAACAGGGTTTTGACCCCGATTGGATAATTTTTGCCTCATCATCAGGCGGAACACACGCCGGGATGGCCTTGGGAGCCAGGCTTTACGGCTTAAAGGCAAAGGTATTGGGTATTGGGATCGATAACCTTAACATCAACTTCAGCAGTACGATAGCTGAACTTGCCAATGAGACAGCCAGGCAATTGGGTTTGGACATTCATATGACTTCAGATGCGATTTTGCTCAACGAAGATTACTGTCAGACTGGTTACGGAAAGCTTCAGCCAGCTGAAATTGAGGCTATCAAGCTCTTTGCAAGCAAGGATGGGATTTTGTTAGACCCGGTATACACTGGCCGAGCCGCCGCAGGCATGGTGGACCTTTTCAAGAAGGGCTTCTTCAAACCTGAGGATCAGATTTTATTTTGGCATACTGGCGGCACGCCGGCGCTGTTTGCAGAACCATACCGAGCCATGCTGGGCGCATAGCCCCGTTACCTCAATACTGAGCAATTTATACGATAGAAGACATCTGTGCCAGGTATCATCCAAGTCCAACGCAGCCAATCCCTTGAACTTGCCAGCATGGGTCTGGTTGCCAGCGGAATAAAGCTGCCGGATGGTGGCCAGGAACAAACTCGGCTAATCCAATTGATAGGCACGCAGACCTGGACGTACCGTCTGATGGCTTTTTTTCGACAGGCATTGCCGGTAACCCGTCCTTACGGCCTGGACTATGCTTTGGCATGCTGCTTGACCCAGGCAGCGCTCTTCACGCAACAGCCTTATGAGAACGTTGAGCTTGGAGCCTATCTGCAAGCTGCCGAACGCGCCAACCTTAACCGGGAGTGGGTGAAGCCAAAAACGCAGGCTTGGTTAGCTGAATTGCCGGAAATATTGAGGTTGTTGAGCGAAACGCCAGAAACAGAGCCAATTCTGGCGGCATTTGCCTTCGCTTACCAGACCAATCAAATTCGCTACCTCGAAACCGCCGAATCCGCCTGGAGCCTCATTCAGCATTTCTCAAGAGGCAATCTGCGCGTTGATAGCCTGGTCTTATTACCCAATCCACTACAGATCCCGGAATTAACCTTTATTAGCAAGGGTCAAGACTGTTTTGTGGCTTTGAATGAGCCTTCGAATGAGACAATTGTTAAGGCATATCTGCATGTTGCATTACAACCGCAACGTATGCAGCTACTTGAGCTGAGTTGGCGCAACGGCCCTGGCGCGGTCATTGACCTTTCGGCCTTGGCGCTTAAGGGTCAGGCCAGAGAGGTGAGCCTGGAAGGCACCCTGCACCTAATGGAAGTGGCATTGGTGCATTGCCTGGCAGCATTGGTGATGCCTGGGACCATCCAAGAGAAAAAGCAGCGCCTGAGTCAACTCGAGGGTGCAGGTTTTAGTGCTGCCCGGGTTTTTGCTGACATGGCTGGCTTCCCAGTTTACGAAGATGAAATACCGCTTTACATCCGACAATTGACGAGGCCCGAGTAAATTTCAGGAGAAATTAGGGCGATTTACTCGCTTTCGTCTACAATATCTGGGTTGTATCAAGCAAAATCCACATTAAACCTTAAGGAGAAATATGTTGGACCCCAAACTACAAGCCAAAATTATCCGGGATGCCCGGGATTTCATGAAACACGATTTCAAACCTGCGTTACAGGACTTTGAATCTGACCAGGACCTCAAAAAACCACAACCTCCTCTACAAAAAGCACGTATGCGGCCGGAGGGGGAAGCCATTAAACTCCCTCGCGATTTTGAGGTATTGGAGATGCAAGGAAACCTATATGAAGTGTTTTTAAGGCGCAAAAGCGCCAGGGTATACACCGGCGAAGCGCTTTCGCTGCTGCAGCTTTCTTTTTTACTATGGGTAACCCAGGGAGTAAAAGACATACGGGGTAAGAAGTATGCCACCTTGCGTACTGTGCCATCTGGTGGCGCGCGCCATGGCTTTGAGACTTATCTGGTAGTGCAGAATGTGGAAGGTTTGCAACCCGGCAGATACCATTACCTGGCCATCGAACACCAGTTGGAATATCTTGGACCAATAGAGCAAGCTGGTCAAAAAATCAGCAGTTCCCTGGCGGGCCAGACCTGGGCGGCCAAAGCCAGCGTAATCTTTTATTGGGCCTTTGTGCCATACCGTTGCGAATGGCGTTACGGTGTCTTTGCCCATCGGGTAGCCTTGATGGATGCCGGCCATGTGGACCAGAATCTATACCTGGCCTGTACCGGACTGGGATTGGGAACCTGTGCCATTGCCGCGTTTGATGGAAAACTTAGTGATGAACTCTTTGGTTTGGACGGTAACGAGGAATTTATGGTTTATGCAGCGCCTGTGGGCAGTATTTCCGCAAAAGACCAGGCGGCTGAAAAAGCTTTTTATCAATTTGTCGAGGATGAGGGACTTTAGCCGAAATCTAACCGACACTTTTAGGCTAGAAAAGGAAACATATGCTCGAAGATTATTTGGGAGACTATCTTACTAAACGCGGCTTCAAGGCTTATACCGAAGTTCGCGCGCAACAAAATTCCAATCGTCAGGTAACGCTGCTGAATGGCGAACTGATGACCAACACATTTCAGCAAACCAAGGGAGTAAACGCCCGGGTGGCAAAAAATGGTTTGTATGGTTTTGCATCATCCAGCCGCTATACGGCTGACCCCTCGGAACTGGACCTGGTGCTGAGAAAAGCGGAAGATAACGCTGCCTTGTTGAGCTCACGAGTAGCTTCACGACCGATGGCGATTCCGGCTAATCCAGCGTTGCAACGAGAGGATGGGATGGAAATGATCATCCCGCTCAGTTCCGCTGAACTGATGGATTTTGCCAACGAGATCGATGCGTACATCACCGAACGCTACCCTGAGCTCTTGAGCCGCACTGTCCGCGCCAACATGGTGGAGGTGGAAAAGCTGCTTTACACCAGTGAAGGCGTGCGGTCGCACTCGTATTTTCCAAGGTCTAACCTGCTGGTTAGCATTTCGAGGCTTGCCAGTGATGGCGCGCCAGTGGAAATCTACAAGGTGCTTGGAGGCTTGGGGCCCTATAAGACCAAATTCCCGGACCCAAAACTGGTCTTCCCAGAAATTGACCGCCTGGCGGAAGCCCTGGCAAGAAAAGCTGAAGGCGTCTTCGCGGAACCCGGTTTGAAAGATGTGGTGCTGGATTCAAATATTGCCGGCTTGCTGGCGCATGAAGCCATCGGGCACACGGTTGAGGCCGACCTGGTGAGGGGCGGTTCGATTGCTGGACCTAATTTCGGAAAGATGGTGGCAACTGAGTTGGTGAGCCTGTACGACTTCGCACACACTGCTTTTGACCAACCCTGCCCGGTGCCGGTGTATGTGGATGACGAAGGAACTTTAGGGCGCGACGCGCACTTGATCAGCCAGGGCAAGCTAACGGCGTTCATGCACAACCGCGAATCTGCTGTTGAGCTGGGTCAGGAGGCCTTGGGGAATGCCCGCGCGAATGAATTCCAGGACGAACCGCTGATCCGCATGCGTAATACCTGCATTCTGCCTGGTGAAAGCAAACTGGAGGAAATGATAGCGGCCATCCCGAATGGTTATTACTTCCGCGGCTCCAGTAATGGGCAGGCAGACATGACCAGTGAATTTATGTTTGGTATCACTGAAGGTTACGAAATTAAAGATGGCAAACTCGGCAGGGCGGTAAGAGACACCACCATTTCGGGGGTTGCCTTTAATGTTCTTAAGACGGTGGACATGTTGGGCGATACGCTCTCATGGTCCAATGGGGGATGGTGTGGCAAGAAACAGCTCATACTGGTAGGCATGGGCGGGCCAGCGGTTAAGTGCAAGGTAAATGTGGGAGGGCAGGCATGAAAACGGAAATGGAAAGAGAGCTTTTGAAGAAATCTGCCCAGATCGTTTTGGATGAACTGCAGGCGGAAGGCGTCAAGAACGGTGAGACGACACTGACCACAAGCAGCCTGACGGAGGTCTATTTCGAAGGGGAGAAAACCAATCTAATCCGGACCTGCCTTTCAGACCACGGAAAACTCAAATTAATCGTGGATGGAAAGAAGGGCGAATGTGACCTGATTGACTTTGGCAAGGAAACTATCCGACAGGCTGTCGGAAATGCGCTTGAGATTTCGAGAATTTCGCAGGCGGACCCAGCTGAAGGCATTTCGGATGAAGCAGAAAACCGCGACTTCACGGTTGGTCCGCAAGAAGCGGATACCGAGCATATGCTTGCATGGCAGCAAAATTTTTTGACCACTCTGAATGCAGATTACCCCAAAGTGGCATTTGATGGGTTCTCCGTTGCCCATGAATTACGTCATAGCCTGTATGCAAATACCAATGGTGTTTCGCTTTCTGAGCGTAAGGGCGTTTACTACTACAGTGGCACAATGGTGGCCAGGGAAGGCAGCAAAACTACTTCCTTTGATTTTATCGATGGCAGCTTCAAAGATTTTGAAACACCTCTCATAGAGCGCTACGGAACCCGGCGCAAATTTGAAGAGATTACCCAACAACTGGATACCCGAGTTTTAGAGGGGCATTTTGAAGGTGATTTGATCTTGCCCCCCAACATGCTTAATGAAATTCTCTGGTACGTACAGGATAGCTTTCTCGCGGATCGAAGCCTGATTTCGGGCATGAGTATCTGGAAAGATAAATTAGGCGAAGGAGTTTCAGTACCTGAACTGCAATGGCAAGCCGACCCCACCTGCAGGGAACTAAGCGACCAAAGCTGCCTTACCGAAGACGGCTATATTGCCCGACCGCAGAATCTGATCGCGGAGGGTAAATTGGAGGGCTTTGCCCTCAGCCGCTATGGCGCTGCCAAGACTGGGTTGAAACGGGCTGGCAACGCAGGCCAAAACTTCATCGTTGGACCCGGAACAGCCAAAGTGGAAGATATGATCGCTTCAGTCAAGCGCGGATTGCTTTTGAACCGCTTTTCAGGGGGCAACCCCTCCGCGGCAGGCGATCTGACCGGGGTGGCCAAGAACAGCTTTTTGATCGAAAACGGAAAGCTGGCTTACCCGGTTACAGAAACGATGATTTCGAGCAATATCGCCAGGATGCTATTAAACATCGAAGCTTTGAGTGAGATCAGACAGAACCATGGTTCGAACATAATGCCATGGGCAAAGGTCAGTGGCGTTACGATTTCGGGCAAGTAAGAGGTTTGGATTTGCCTTCAGCAAGCTCTTTAAATATGATTAGGCCAGGAGGCTGCGATGAAAAAATTTGATGTGATTGTTATCGGTGGAGGCCCGGGAGGGTATGTTTGTGCCATAAAAATTGCGCAGGGTGGGAAAAAAGTTGCCCTGGTTGAGCGTGAGTATTTGGGTGGCATTTGCCTGAACGTTGGCTGCATCCCCAGCAAGGCTCTTTTGCGCAACGCCGACCTGGTACACACCATGCGGGAGCACGCAGATGATTACGGCATTAGTTTTGATAACCTGGTGACGGATTATGGGGCGGCTTATAAGCGCAGCCGGCAAATCAGTCTGCGCCAGACAAAGGGCGTCAGCTTTTTGATGAAGAAAAATGGCATAGAAGTTATTTTTGGCAAGGCCTCTTTTAGCGGACCTCATACGCTTGACGTCCAATTAATGGATGGCGGGGTTGAGGAACTGGAGGCTGATGACATCGTAATTGCCACTGGTTCACGTGCTACGGTCATTCCGGGCTGGGAACCGGATGGAGAGAAGATTTACGATTTTAAACAGGCCATCCTGGCAGAAAGCCTGCCCGAATCAGCAGTGATTATTGGTGGTGGGGCCATTGGGGTGGAATTTGCGATGATCTGGTCCAGTTACGGAGTAAAGGTAGATATCGTAGAGATGCTGCCTCATATTTTGCCCAATGAAGATGAAGAAGCAGCCAACGAACTGGCAAAAGCCTTCAAGAAGCGCGGGGTCAAGGTACATGCCGGTACCAAAGTTAAGAGCGTTGTAAAGACCGAAACCGGTACACAAGTGGTTTTGGAAAGCGCGGATGGCGAGGAAACCCTGGAAGCCCAGGTGACCCTGGTGGCGATTGGATTTCGCCCCAATACACCGGAACTTGCTCTTGAAAAGGCTGGCATTGAAGTGGATAAACGCGGCTACGTTGTGATTGATACCGCAATGCGCACCACAGTGCCTGGTGTCTGGGCGATTGGGGATGTGACCGGCAAGTTGCTCTTGGCTCATGTTGCCTCTGCCATGGCAAAACTTTGTGCTGAAGCAATTCTGGGTAGTGAGACAGAAGCAATTGATTACCGCATGATCCCCCGGGCTGTTTATTCCAACCCGCAGGTGGCTTCCTTTGGGTATACCGAAGCCCAGGCCATTGAAGCAGGCTTTGAGCTTAAGGTTGCCAAGTTCCCCTTCCAGGCTAACGGCAAAGCTCTGGGTTTAAATGAATACAGCGGGTATGTAAAGTTGATTGCTGATGCGAAAACGAAAAAGATTTTCGGTGCCTCAATCGTTGGACCAGACGCCTCTGAGTTGTTACCCGAGCTTACTCTTGCAGCCAGCCATGGTTTGGATTTTGATGCCATTGCTGAGAATATCCATGCCCACCCAACTTTAGGAGAAGCGGTTATGGAAGCAGCAGAAGGCGTTTTTGGGAAACCAGTCCACCTCTAAACCCGACAAAAAAACTAACCAAGTAGCCCTGAAATTTCAGGGCTATTTTTTTATAAATTTGTGCAAAAAGTCGAGCAAATAAGCTCGATTTGCCAAGTTTGCCACAACCGATTGCTCAGTTCAGCGTGCTATACTTAAAGAACTCTAAGCCGAACTGTGCAGGCTAAAAAAACAGAAAATATGCTGCTGCTCACGACGAATGACCTCCTCGCTTTGTTGATTGTGCTGATCTCAGCAGCTTGCCTGGCGTTTGTTTACTGGCTTTCAGGTAATTCCAAAAATGCCAATTTACGGCTACCTGAGACAGTAGAAGCAATTGATTCCCTGCTTCAAATCGCTTCCGAAGAGGGCAAGCCGGCATTACTCAATTTGGGCGGAGGTTTTTCACCTAATCCTGATATTGCCGGATTGCTGGGTTTGAAGCAAGAACGAATGATTGTGCGCCGCTCACTAAATGCTGACCATCCCAGTTTTGTGGGTAGCAGCGATGGTTTTCTGACGCTTATCAGTCAACAAGTTTGCCACGGGTTGTATCGCGATGCACTGATGCCTGAATATTTCAACGCAGATCAGGCAAGTTTACAAGCTTTGGGCCCAATGGCAAACCTGGCCAGCTTGTTGAGCACAATCCCTGAAACAAAACCTTCCTTTTTGCTGCTCTACGGAAATTTTACGCCAGAGCACATTTTGTCACTCGACCAGGCGAGAAGTATTGTCAGGTTGAGCGCTGTAGGCGCAAGCACAGCCACCAGCCAAGCGAGCTTATGGCTGCAGGCTGATTGTGCAACCCTCGGAGAGGATATCTTTGCGCCAGCTTCTGATAGAAAGCCCGAGAAAAGTGCCCTAACAGGCCTAAGGACTGCAGATATCCTGAGGATTGTAATCAGCATCGGAATTCTGGCGGCTGCTATTCTAAAAGTGATGGGTGAATTCTGATGCGCCGCTCAGTTCCATTTGCCATCACTACCATTACAACGGTTTTTGTGTTGGTAGCACTGTTTTTTCAGGGACAAATTGGAGCCTATCTACCTTACCTGCTTAATCTGGCTATTTTATTGATGGCTGTAAGTGTTCTTTTAGGCCTGGCATTTATGCTAATCCGACAGATCAACAAGATACGGCAGAACCCAAAAAAATCAGCCCCAAATATGGTTTTACTACTGGCTTTTTTGGTCACGCTGATCGCTGGTTTGGTTTACGGAGTTGAGAACCCAATCTATAACCGTTGGGTGGGTGCCATCCAAAGACCCTTACAGGCCAGTCTGCTTGGTCTTTCAGCGCTTGTGATGGTGAGCGCCGCAGTTAAGCTATTCCAGCGCAAAGGATTGAATGCCCTCACAGTTTCTTTTGGGCTTAGCGCTGTCTTTTTCCTTTTACTTGGTATGAACATATCCCGCCTGGTCATAAATCCGCAATTGGATGCGGTTTTGATGACACTCAGTCAATTGCCCATGATTGGTGCCAGGGGACTATTGATTGGGATTTCTCTGGGGGGATTGCTTATTGCCCTGCGGATTGTTATCGGAATTGAGAGGCCATTCGATGAACGTTGAAGATTACATGATATGCCCACACTGCGGAAAAGAAAACCTGATCCAAGCAAGCCGCTGCATTCATTGCAAAGAGCATCTGGACGTCATCCCAGCCTCTGCTGCGGAAATGGCTGCTAACGAAGAAGATATTACAGAGATGTTGAGCGCAATGAACGAAGAAGGCGAGGAATCTGAATTGCCGGCACCTGTAGATAACCCCAGCAGCCTGATGCCTGACACCAGCGAGCCTCAACTGACGAAAAATGAAGAAAATGAGCCGGAAGAAATTCCAGAGTGGTTAGCCCATATTCGCCAGCGGGCTCAGAGTGAAGGTGATGCACAGGGTCTCTACAACCGTGAAAGCACAGTAACAGCTGGGCAGAAAGGGCCAAGCCGTGAGGGTCTTGACCAACCCTTCAATTCCTGGGTTGGACGCGTTCATGCGGATCAGTCCAGCGGTGAATCCCCGGAAGGTAAAACCGATGAAATGCCTGTGTGGCTGAAGCGGGTGAGGGACCTGCAGCTTCAACCGGATGAAAATATGGTTGATCAATCTATTGGTGTTGACGCCTGGAAGCAGGAATGGTCAGAAGAAGATCTGGAACGCTTGAAAAACGGAGAATTTGATGAAAAACCAAATCTCCAGCCCAGCCTATTGGAGCAATCCAAAGTAAAAGAAACGAGAGAAATAACAGTAGAAGAAGGGATTGAAACCTCAGTCGCGGATGAGAAATTAAAAGACGTTGAGCCTGATGAGATAGCAACCGAGGTAAGCGCTATTGTTGGAGAGATCTCCGATGAAACTGCAGATGAGAAAGATGATACTGGCGTTACGGATGCTGCTGAAAACCTGGTAAAGCCTGAGGAAGACCATGAGGAAATTCTTAAAGGAATAGTGGCCGCTGAAGCACTGCCACAAGTTAAGAAGATCGCAGAGAAACCGAAGAAGACGGATGTGTGGCGCTGGATTGGAATAATCTTCCTGCTTGCCATGCTGGTGGCATTTTATCTTCTCTTTCTGAACCGGCCAGCCCCCGCGCCTCTGGGAAGTGCTGCTGGTGCGGCGTTTTGGAATCGCGTGAACTCTGTGCAGCCCTCAAGTAAGGTACTGATTATCCTGGATTACCAGGCTGCCACGGCTGACGAGATGCAAGCAAATCTGGAGCCAGTAATGTCGCATTTGAAGGCAAAGGATGCCCTGCTTCGTCTGGTCGCTCTTTGGCCGGATGGGCTTTGGTTAGGCAGAGAACTACTGGAAGAAACGGCATTACCCCCTGAAACGGCATTGAATTTTCTGCCTGGTGGAACCCTGGCGATGTTGCGCAGTGCTGCCGAGCTTCAAGTAGCAGGGGCTTCTCTTGAAGACCAAAACAGTATTATTGGCAACAACCTGGCTCTGAAAGAGACGGATCTTATCCTTTATGCCACAGACAACCCCGACTCTGCCAGAATCTGGATTGAACAGGTCGGTTCTTTTTTGTTGCCAGAACAAAGCCTAGTGGTGAGTACACAAGCCTCCCAGGTTATGTTGCAGCCATACTATGACTCCAGCCAGATCGCTGGTATGAGCTATTCGCCTTATCATGCCGATG
This sequence comes from uncultured Anaerolineaceae bacterium, assembly GCA_964391795.1. Classification (GTDB taxonomy): domain Bacteria; phylum Chloroflexota; class Anaerolineae; order Anaerolineales; family Anaerolineaceae; genus Mesolinea. The sequence goes on from CAYMNM010000010.1 coordinate 21,412, forward strand.
GAAGCCTGGTGGCTGGTAATCCAGCACCGGCTGCCACCCCTGCTTTTGAGGCAGGAATGGGGGTAATGGCTGGATTTCTGGCTTTAAGTTTCCTCGGTAAGTTGTTGAAAACTAACAAGAATAAACCCGATGAGGAAGGCAAAGCTTGATCAATTTTGATTTGGTCGCTGGCGTTTTGGGACTTCTGCTCACTGTTATGGTTTTTTCTTACCTGGTGGGTGACAATATATTCTTCCGACTGGCTATGCACTTATTGATTGGTGTTAGCGCTGGTTATGCTTGTGCACTTATCATCCAGTTTGTGCTGATCCCGCACCTGGTGTGGCCGCTGCTCAGTGGCAGTGGAAACGTTTTTTATCTAAGCCTGTTTGTTTGCTTGTTTACCTTATTACTGCTGACTTCTTTTTCTGGAAGATTCAAACATCTAGCACGTCTGCCCCTGGCCTTGCTTATCGGCCTCATTGCCGCGGTCAGCATATTTGGGTTGGCAAGGGGAACGCTTGCTCCCCAGATATTGGCCATTGTTAACCGCTTTAGCCCTGAACTGCTTTATCAAAACAATCTGCCTAATTGGACGACCCTACTGCAGGCAGTAACAATGCTCCTGGGTGTGATAGCCGTACTTTTGTATTTTGACCACCAATTTGGACAGACGCGTGTCAAGGCAAAGATTGACTTTCTCTCTGATAATTCTTTCGGAATTGGACAGCTCTTCATTGGAATCAGCTTCGGAGCAATCTTTGCTGGCGTTTTTGCCACAGCTTTGCTGGCCTTAATTGGCCGGATGGCGTGGGTGCAAAATCTCTTTATGGGTTGGCTGGGTTATTGATGCAGAACTATATTGGGCTTGAAATCGCAGCATCTGAAATCCGGGCCTGGCTTTTTGATGACAGACCTGGCAGTTTTGAACTTCGTGCTTACGCAGCTGAGAATTTCAGTTTTGGTGAAGACTTGGCTGATGCTACAGGTAGAGCAATCGCGCAGGTTAGACCAGGGGAGAACCCAATAGAAGCGTATGGACTGGCTTTATCAGCAGGCAAACCAATCCGGACTGTGTTGATTGGGGCTTCAAGCGCCTATTCCCTGGAGGCGGCCCGAGCCTTAGCAGCACCCTTTTACACCCAGATTGTGGATGAACTGGATCTGCAGGATGGCTTGAGCGTAGTTGATCAGTTGGAACGTTTATTGCGTACGGATGCGGATTTATTTGTGGTTGCCGGTGGTTTTGAAGGAGGCAGCAGCAAGCCAGTTCTGGCGGCTATAGACAATCTTGGCGTGATGCTTAAGGCACATAACCGGTCCATAGCGCCCCAAATTGTTTATGTAGGCAATTCCTCCCTAAACCCTGAAATTAAGAAGAAATTTCGCCGGGACGCAAATTTTCACCTGGGAGGTAATATCGCGCCTGACCTTTGGCAGACCGATATTGGAGCAGGAATGGACGCTATGCTGGCTGCGTTCCGACGTATCCGCCGGGCTGAGTACTCAAAGTTGAGGTATTTGGAAAAAGAACTTGACTGTCAATTCGTGCCGACTCTCTTAGCCCAGAGGCGGATGGTTAGTTTTCTTGGCAGGATAAATTCCAGTCCAAAGCCGGTTATGTTGCTGAACGTTGAGCCCGGGATGGCAAGTGCTATCTATAGCAAGGGTGTGGATTTACCAATGGTACTGCCTGAACCCTGGGACTATTCGGCAACAGTGCAGGATGAGCCTGAACGGTTTAACAGTCAGCTACTGGAGAAAAGCGCCAACCTGGTCTATCTACTGAATAAACAGGCTCATAAAGCATTTGTGCCCCTGACTGTTGAAGACCGTGTAATTGAACAAAGCTGGTTTCGGGTGGTGCTTGCCAAGTGCTGCCAGGCTTGGCGATCTCACGGTTACCTTGATGAAGGCTTTGTGCCCGAACCGGTCATTCTGACCGGCAGCTCTCTGGCGATTTTTGGCAAGGACCCGCAACTGCTTCTGGCGGTCATGGATGGGCTTGAACTGCATGGAATAACTACTTATGTGCTGGATGAAAATGGAGTTCTTACAGCCTTAGGAACTCTGGCAGCCAAAAACGCATCAATCGCGGTACAAGTTATTGAATCGGGTTTCTTCCGCAAGCTTGGAACCGTGGTAACTGTCACAAGTCCACAGAAGGCTGGGCAAGTTGTGCTGGATCTGGAATTGCGCCACAAATTCGGCGCTCAGATAGAAAATTTCAGTATTCTTAAGTCGGAATTACGTCATCTGGATGTAGAAGCAAATTCAGAACAAAACCTATTACTCAAGCCCAAGGAAGAAAGCGATCTTGGTTTGGGCGGGCCTGGCGTTGGCGGCACACTCAACCGCATTCAAACGAATACAGGCCTCATCATCGATGCCCGAGGTAGACCTCTGGAGATGCCAAGAGATGACCGTGCCAGGGCAGCCGTTGTAGCCAACTGGCTATCGGAGCTTGGAGGCTGATGGATACGTTATTACTTTCCCGCGACTATCCGGTAGCGCTTGAGGTTTCGCTGCCCTGTAAAGGTAAAGTGCTGGTGCGTACAGGTCAGCAAGTTAAAGCAGGAGACCCCATTGCTGAAGCCAGTTTTCCAGATCATTATCAATTTTTCGACCTGATTCACGAATTCGGGATTAAGGCAGAAGAAGTTGCCGATACCCTACAGCGCAAGGAAGGTGACACTCTCAATGAAGGTGACATGATAGCCCGGAAAAAAGGCTTTTTGTCCCGTTACCTTTGGGCATCAGAAAGTGGCGCTTTGATCCTTGCTCGTGATGGCCGACTGACCATGGCGTATGGGGAAAAGAAACTGATTGCCCGGGCGCCATATGATGGGTATGTAAGTCAGATCCTGACCGGTAAAGGAGCCGTTCTCGCCAATCAATCCATGGTTGTGCAGGGTCAACTACTTTTTGGCAAGCGCAGTACAGGTCCATTTGTTAGGCTTGAGCCTGAAGAATTAGCCAAACAACCCCGCAAATTGGATAAAGATTTGAAAGGTACCGTTCTTTGGTTGGATGGGCAGCTAAACGTGAAACTTTGGGAACGGCTTAAGGGATTGGAATTATCTGCTTTGGTATTGGCATCTGCAACACCTGAAATGCCGCCATTAACAAATAGGCTACCTTTTGCAGTGTTGTTGATGATGGGCGCAGGCGAAGCGACACTCGATGCGCTGAGTCGATCGTTAATGATGGATATGCTTGGCATGATTGTCATTCTGGAGCCAAAAGCGCGCTCAGGTCATGCGGAGCGACCGGTTCTCTTCCGGGTTTGGGATCAGGAAAGTCATCCGCTCTTAACAAAAACGATTCCGTGCCTGGAACCCGGTGCCCAGGTGCGCTTGCTGGGCAAACCCTACCAGGGCTTGTTGGGCAAGATTGAAGAGATTTCAGCCAGACCTGAAAGTTTTGCCAGCGGCGCGCTTGCACGGGCAGTTCTGGTGCGTGTGGATGAAGACACGCTATTGCGCCTGCCGGTCAATAATCTTGAATTAATTTTGAGCTAATTACCTACAGGCTCCAGGAAGTCTGCCAGAGTCCAGCCGATTTCTCCATCTTCCAACTGAACCTTGGTCCATTTGTAATCATCCGCCGTGACGGTCTCGTTCAACAGAATCATTTCGCTGCCGTAAGGTAAATAACTAACAATTCCTGAGCTCGCACTGATATTGGGTTCAGTTCTCACATACATACCGTCGATAGCAGTGACAAAAACCTTGACAGGTGATGGGGTAGGCGTAAAGGTGGGCTCAGGGGTTTGTGTTGGAGTGGGAGGCAAGGTGGGGGTATTGCTGGGCACAATCGTAAAGATCACTTCAGTCGGGCGATTGATGATAATGGGAGCAGTAGTTGGAGTACTGGGAGTGATGGCAATCGGTGTTGGCACTTCGGTATTCATAGCCAGATTTTGAATCTGCTGATTGGTATGCTGGATTGATAGGACGAAAAGGGCCATAAGACCGAAAGTTATCAGTAGAAAACTGCCCCAACCGCTGGTTTTTCGGGGAGGTAAGTGTGAAAACCAGAACGCCATGCAAAGGGCATAGAGTGCCAGTAAAATGCGGATACCAGGCAGGAGAAAATCGAGCATCTCAAAGCCATTGGCCTGGTGCCGCCAGCCAATCAGAGCCAGGGGCAAGAGGGTAAGGGCAGTCAATAATGCGGAGCTGAGCCGGCGGCCTTCCGATTGACGAATCTGGAAAAGACCTGTCAGGGCAGCGGCTGTAACTGAGCCAACCCAATAAACCCAATGGTTCTCGACGAGAAAAGGTAAGGGCAAGGAATCAGGCGTTGCACGGGTGAGCAGGGCAGCAAAACGACCGCTGAAGTAATAGAGCAGGGCGGTAATTAGCAAGTGCAAGAGCATTAGCGAGACTGATTTTAGGGAAGGTTTGGCGGCATGGATGGCTACGCCGATAAAAGGAATGGCTAAAGGCGCCGCGAGGGCCGCAACCATCGCCAGGAAGTAAGAGTTAAAAATCAAGCCCAATACGATTGCTACCAGGCTGATTGATACCAGCAAATAGTAGGTGGGCTTAATTTGATTCTGCTCTGCGAGCAGGTTGGTGAAAAAGTTGAGCTCCTCAGGGCTGGCATCTTGCAGAACGAGGCTCATCTTACGGGGAGGGAGCTTTTCGAAATCTACCACTCGCTTAGGTTCTGGATTGCTGGGAGAGTCAGTCATGGTTCATCCTTTAATAATTTTATCTGAACGGTGCAAATTATATACCACTTGAAAATGAAGGTGTCTGCATGAGGTAAAATTGCCGCATGAAATCTGCCCGCTACCTCGTTATGATAATGCTTACCCTGGGACTGCTTTTTAGTGCCTGCCAGGGGAAAACACAAAACCCAGACCCTGCAACGGCTGTCGCGCAGACAATGGCGGCTGCCCAGGGCACTTTTGCGGTGCCTGAAGCTTCTACAATAGAAACTGCCGTAGCCCAAACAATCCAAGCCTCCTCTGGGCAATCCGCTGAGACAGCAACACCGCAAGCCCCTTTGCCATCATCTGAATTGCCAGAGACAACTATAACGCAGGTAAACTCAGATACCCGTCAACAATTGTTGATATGGGCACCTGACGGTTCCAACACCTTGCATGATCAGCTTAAGCCTTTAGCTGACATACATGGGCTGGCAATCGTTGCAAGTGCCAAGCTGGCGGCGGAATCCATCAGCGAAAAAACCCTCCTGGTAGTCAGTTCCGCGCCCGCGGAGGCAATAATTGATTTAGCTACCTCAGCTCCATTAACCCTCTTTCTGGCTGTAGACACAGAAATTGTTGATCCACCGGCAAATGTTTATAGTTTTAAGGCTCTGGGACCGGGCAAAGCCTCCAGTCACGCCCAAAATGCTTTTGTGGCTGGTTACATTTTTGGCCTAATAACACCTGACTACCGGGCCGGCGTGATCAGCCAAAGCGGCACCGCGGAAGGCATCCAAACACAGGGAGGCTTCCAAGTAGGCGAACAGTACTATTGTGGTCTTTGCAATAGCCGTAATGCACCAGTGACCTTCTATCCAAAATTTGCTGAAATCTCCAATCCAGCCAACCAGGCTGAGTGGATGGCAGCCGCAGACGCGATGTTGGCAGGGGGTGTTAGATCAGTTTTCATCCAGCCGGAAGTAAGTTCGCAGGCCTTGGTAGATTATCTACGGTCCAAAAATATGTTGATGATTGGTGTGGAAGGCCAGGTTGGGTTAGGGCAAGGAGAAGGTTGGGTGGCAACAATTTCGAGTTCTGGCAGCTCACTCAGCCTTGCGCAAGCAGTGGAAGAATTGCTGGCCAAGGGCAGCTTACCAGTGATGTCTGAGATTGGTCTTGACCTCATCAATGTCAACCGTGAGTACCTGAGTGAAGGTAAACAAGCTTATTTTGATGTCGTGCGGCGTGATTTAATTTCCGGGTTAATCAAACCACTCCCATATGGACAATAAACCTTGAGTGATCCTTATATCCGCTTAGCAAAATCCACTGACCTTTCAGGCATTCGCGAAGTCTGTTTAAAAACGGCTGATGCCGGTAAGGATGGCAGCGCAATTTACCAGCACCCTGAATTGCTGTGGGCAGTTTATGCCGACCCTTACCTGGTTTACAGCCCACAAAGCTGCTTTGTCGCTGAAGATGAATTGGGCATATGCGCTTACACACTGTCGGCCTTGGATTCTGCAGACATGCAATCCTGGGCTTCACGTGAATGGCTGCCGCCCTTCCGGAAGAAGTATCCATTTAGCCTGGGCAAAACCTGGGGCAAAGCCGACCAGGAAATGTTGCACCTAATTCATGAGCCTTACCCCCTTTTGCCTTTTGTTCATGAATATCCCTCCCATCTGCACATTGACCTCTTGGAGCGGGTTCAAAAGCGTGGTTTGGGCAGGAAGCTGATTGAGACATTACTCGATGAACTGACGCGCTTGGGTTCAACAGGCATTCACTTTGGCGTGGCGGGGGACAATCTGAACGCCCAAGCCTTTTATCATCATATGGGGTTTGAGGATCTTTTAGTCTTGCCGGATAATAGCCGCTTAATGGGTATGCGTCTGCCAAGAGACTAAAAGAATCAGGACGATTCCCAAAGCAAATTTGTGAAAACGATGGGATGGCCGGGGATTTGGTTCTCAGCCATTATCTTAAAGCCCAGATGCTGGTAATAGGCAACCGTGGAAGGCAGATGCGTTTCTAGGTAGACGGGGTGTTTTGATTGCGAAGCCAGCACTTGTACGTGACGAATTAGCGTTGACCCCACGCCTTTGCCCTGTGTGCCGGGTTCCACGCCCAGGTACCAAACGTAATAATGCGGAATGCCCGCCATCACCTGGTGATGCTTATCCAAGGTATAGGATTCGCAAAAGTGCATGCGGTTAAAACTTGAACGGTTCATAATGAAGGGCGCTTTGAAAGCCCCGCTCACCAACTGGTCCCAAAAATTGAGCTGACGCGAACCTGGCAATTGCACAGCCATGATACCCGAAGAATCTTCCGTCTTGAAGACTTTACCCACGCGGTAAGCCTGAACGACGCCGCAATGAAGCAACCAATACAGCTGGGCTTGCCTTTTTTTTTGGTCAGGGAAGTAATAACTCAGGTCTGGATAGTTAAAAAAAGCCCGGGCGAGGACGTGGCTGGCTTGGGAATGTTCAGAAGGATGTAATTCAAGTACATTCATATCGCAGCATATTTTACTTCAAATGGGCGTGATGTTTTTGAAAATATGGGGATATGTCAGCTAAGCTCTCAAAGCAGAAACTTGATGATATATTATGAAAAGCCGTAGGGAACTCACCAAGACAATCTCTGCGCGTTGCATGTCGAAACACGAAATTAATAAGACTAAGCGAATGATTCCAGGAGGCAGCTTGAAGCATCTACTCACCGGAAACGAAGCCGTAGCCCGCGGGGCATATGAGGCAGGCGTGCATTTTGCATCAGCCTATCCAGGCACTCCCAGCACGGAGATCCTCGAAAATATCTCAACCTATAAAGAAATTCATTCTGAATGGGCACCCAATGAAAAAGTAGCTCTTGAAGCGGTGGTGGGTGCACAATTGGCTGGCGCCCGCTCTTTAGCCGCTATGAAACATGTAGGCTTGAATGTGGCCGCTGACCCATTATTCTCTTTTGCCTATACTGGCGTGAATGCTGGAACGGTTATCATCACTGCCGATGAACCCGGGCAGTTTTCATCACAGGACGAACAGGATAACCGCAATTATGCCAAGGCAGCCATGTTGCCGATGTTTGAGCCGTCTGATAGCCAAGAAGCCAAAGAAATGTTGGCGGATGCCTTCCTGTTGAGCGAGCACTACGATGTACCTGTGCTCTTCCGCATGACCACACGTATTTGCCATTCCAAGAGCCTGGTAGAGTTTGACAGCCGTCAGGAAATCCCTTTAAAGGACTACACAAAGGACGTTAAACGCACTATTACTGTGCCGGCCAACTCACGCCCGATGAAAGTCAAACTTCAGAAGAATATGGCTCGTTTGCTTGACTACTCCAACCAGAACCGCTGGAACTGGATTGAGTATGGTGAAAAGAAATTAGGCATCATTTGCTCAGGTGATTGCTATATGTACGCCAGGGAAGTCTTTGGCGATGAGGCATCTTACCTTAAAATCGGTTTTTCAAACCCACTACCAGATAGCCTCATCCGCGAGTTTGCCTCCCAGGTAGAAGAACTGTACATTATTGAAGAAAACGACCCCTATATGGAAGATCATGTGCGCGCGCTTGGAATCGCCTGCAAAGGCAAGGATTTATTCCCGCGCAATGGCGAAATGATCCCAGAGGTAATCCGGCAGGCTGTCTTTGGCACAATTCGTCCTGCGGATGAAGAAATCCAGGAAGCTACGATTGCACGGCCGCCCACTTTCTGTGCTGGTTGCCCGCACCGCGGCTTCTTCTACGAGCTTGGCAGGCGGAAAAACGTGATGGTCACGGGTGATATAGGCTGCTACACACTGGGTTTTGGAGCTCCGTACTATGCCATGGATACCAATCTTTGCATGGGTGCCAGTATCAGTATGGGGCACGGCGCACAGCAGATCTTTGACAAAAAGGAAGGCAACCAGACACGCGTTGTGGGCGTGATCGGAGATTCCACTTTCTTCCATACCGGCATCAACTCGCTATTGGATGTGGTTTATAACCGCAGTAATATGGTCACCTGCATCCTGGATAACCGCATCACGGCAATGACCGGCCAGCAGGACAACCCTGGTACCGGAGTGACTGCGATGGGCGAAGTGACCGAAGTAGTAGACCTGGAAGGATTGGTGAGGGCCTGTGGCATCAAGGATGTTAGGGTGGTAAACCCCAACCAATTAAAAGAAGTGAAAGAAGCTTTTGATTGGGCGTTGGGATTGGAAGGACCTTCCGTCATCATCACCCGTTGGCCATGCGCTCTTAAGAAGCAATCGCTGCTGGATAAACAGGAATTCCCGGCTTCCTTTACTGAAAAATACCGCGTTGATGAAAGCATTTGTATTGGCTGTAAAAAATGCACCAAGACAGGTTGCCCGGCAATCGTCTTCCAGGTGGAAAAGAAAAAATCATCCATTGACCTCGAAAAATGTGTTGGTTGCAGCGTGTGTTCACAAGTTTGCCCAGTACATGCAATTGTGAAAGTGGAGGCTTAAGATGACAACAAAAAATATACTACTGACTGGTGTTGGCGGTCAGGGGACCATCCTGGCGAGTAAACTGCTCACTTTGGGTTTGATGAGCCATGGCCTGGATGTGAAAATGAGTGAAGTACACGGTATGTCTCAACGGGAAGGACCTGTGCTAACGCACGTACGCTTTGGGGAAAAGGTTTATTCACCGGTGGTTGAAAAAGGTAAAGGAGACATCCTGATTGGCTTTGAGGAACTTGAGGTATTGCGCAATCTGGATTATCTACGTGATGATGGTGAAGGCATTGTAGTGCTGAACACAGCCAGGATTAATCCGATCGGGGTGTTGACCGGAGCGGACAAATACCCCCAAAATGTAGCTGAACTTATTAGAAAGAAAACCAGTCACCTTGTGGTGGTGGATGCCAGCGCAGAAGCCTTTAGGCTGGGCAACCCCAAGGTGATGAACATCATCCTGCTGGGCGCGACAATAAAATACATGCAGCTTGATGATATCGACTGGGAGAAAATCATCACTGAGAACGTCAAAAAGCAATTTGCCGAGATCAATATAAAGGCCCTCAAACTGGGAATGAGTTTGTAAAGAAATTGGTCTTGCAGGACAAAAGAAAAACGGCTGGATTTTTTCCAGCCGTTTTTACGTACAAAGGGTTGATTAACTTGTTTTACTACCCAGTTCCGGAGCAGACCCATTCGTTAAAACACCATTTTCGGTGGTTTTTACATCAGGTTCCTTTTTCACTTTCTTCCAGGCATGCATAGCCAGGGAGAGCGCAATCACACCGTAAGAAACGAAGACACGGAAGTATTCACCAATCTGAGGATTGTTGAAGAGCATCTTGCCGGCTTGTGGGGCGACGATGAAGAGCAAATGGAAGAGGATAACTCCGATGATGGCCTGCTTGTTGTTGGCTTTCTGAACAGAGGCACCGCCAACCAGTAGCGCGGCGATAGCAAACTGACCAATCTGAAGGTGAGCACCGTAGGTGCCAAAGGCGCCGATGTTCTGCAGGTAGATTAATTGACCCCAGCCAGCCAATACCGTAGATATGACCATGGCAATAATGCGGGTTTTATCCACATCAATGCCGGAGGCGGTGGCTACCGATTGACTAAGGCCAACTGTGCGCATGTTCTGGCCAATGCGGGTATCCAGGATCTTGCGGTTGAAGATACAGAGAGCCACAATCAAGAGATAAGACAAGACGGGGATCTTCACCATCATAAGCACTTGTTCGATCTCAGGAATGTATGTAAGGGCATAGAATGCGCCGGCAAGAAGCAGACCCATGATGGGTTTGATTACGCTTGAACTTTTACTACCTTTGTTGAAGAGAGCCTTTCCAAGCAGGAAGAGTTGCCAAATGACTACTACCACCACAGCAATGGTCAGGCCATCGAGCAAGCGCAAACGATTAGTTGCCATGAAGGTTTCAATGGCGGGGATGTAAGAGAGGGCATAGATTGCAGCAGTCGCACCCACTGTCAAGTAGTCACTGGTTTTGAGATGGTACTTTTTCAGGAGGCTCAGCACCAGTTTGACCAGGAAGATAAGGGCAACCACGGCAGCCGCGAAGGTGAGAACATCCAACATGCTGACATTGTCGAGGCTGTACTTCATGTTGCCGGAAAGGTCTATCGTATTACGAACGCCCACACCACCTGGAATAATCAACGGATTAGTTTTATCAACCGGAATTAAACCACCGATGAGCACCAGGAAGAGCAGCTGGTAAAGGCCATCTGTAAAGTAGCCCAGGATCATACCGGCGATCATCTCAGCGCCTTTCATGGCGTTCATTACTTTACCAACCAGGTAGCCAAAGATGATTGCCAGAGGGGTCGTGATCGCAACAGTGAGCAACATGCCGGGGAAACCGGTAAAGCCCCAGTAAACAGTACAGAAAAGAGCAATCTGGGCTGCGATGGCACCTATGACAATACTGAAGTTAAGGCCCATACCTGCCAGAACTGGGATGATGAGTGCCAAAACAGTGAAGGTGTTACGGCCGATGCGAGAGAAGACGCCATCGACCACGAAGAAGAGCGGGCTTTCAGACACAAGGGTTGCCCCAACGCAGATGACCGCGAAGATGAGGAAGACTTTGTTGTCAAAAACCCAATTCTTGAATTTTTCGAGCAAGGAACTCTGTTTCATTGATTGCCTCCTTTCGTCTTTGAAAGGGCGTAAAGGATGATGCCGTTGGAAATAATAATGCGCACAACCTCGGGCAAGGTACCCACTTTGAGGGCGGCATTGACAACTGGAAGAGCGATTGCCAGAATACCTTCGAAGAGTAGGGTGCCAATGATGACATGTAAAATGCTAGCCCGTTTTACCGTTGCGCCGCCAATCAGAATGGAGGCGACACAAGCAAAACTCATCATAAGCGGAGCGTTATACAGCTGCACAAAACCATAAGTTTGAGCATACATGATGATACCAACCGAGCCAAGCACGGTAGAAGCCGCAGTTCCAATGATACGCATGGTGTCAACGTGGATACCGCTTGAGGCAGTAAATAACTGATTTTCTCCCGCCGCGCTGACAGCGATGCCTTGCTTGCTGTGGAGGAAAAGCCAGACCACAAAGCAGAACAAGATGAACACCAAAATCAAGCCAACAGGAACGACCACATCACCGGCTTTTATGGCCAACCAGTGCAACCAGGCAGGTTGGGTATTACGCACCACATCAGGGTCGCTTAGCAGACCGCCGAAGCTGCTTGCCAGACTGGCAGTATTGCGTAAGCCGCTGCCTTGCAAGGGCCAACTCAATTCACCATTTTTGAACTTAAGGGATAACCAGACGATGTTCATCAAGGCAATGGCTGAGAAGCCCACATAGGTGGAGACGGTCATTTCGGAGCCCTTGACTTTGTTGAGCAGCATACCGTAGAGCGCGCCAATGACAACCGAGAGCACGATACCAACCCCCAGGGCTACCAACAAGGTGAGCCAGGCAGACCCTGCTCCGAATTTATTCAACCAATCCCCACGGAAAGCAACTTCGAGGGAGATGACCATGCCAAGGAGGCCTGCAACAATACCCAATGAAACACCAAAGTTGAGACCGATACCGCATTGGATGCCAGGGATCATAGCCAGGACGAGAATGGCAAACATCATCCAGCGGCGAATGATATCGCTAAGGATCATGCCCGAGTTCAAACCCAATAACAAAGCTGAAATGATCAAGAAGATAAAGAAGAGGCCAATGATCAGACGCGGAAGGCCAATTCTATCCACAAAAGCTTTCCACTTTTTCATGCCACTACCTCCTCTTTTACGCCAGACATGGCCAGACCAAAGGCGGCATCAGGGTCGGTTGGCTTCATGATTTTGAAGATGTCGCCTTCTGAAACGATGGCGATGCGATCACAGAGTGAGCGTAATTCCACCAACTCAGAGCTTATCATGATGACCGTAACACCCAGGTCGCGGTTGATTTTGGCAATATAATCCAGAACCAGTTTTTTAGCGCCGATGTCGATGCCGCGGGTTGGTTCTGCAACTACCAGGATTTCTGGCACCATAGTGAGCGCCCGAGCCAAGCAAACTTTTTGTTGGTTTCCACCTGAAAGGCTGCCGGCTGTTTGTTGTGGGCCGGTGCAGCGAATATCCAAGGTGCGGATCATTTCTCTGGCGTGGGCGTTGGATTTTTTCTCGTCAATAATCTTGAAAAAGCCGAGATTTCTCAGGTAATCCTCATTAATTTGCATGGCAGAAAAAACGATATTGCGTTCAATGGATTCGCCCAGTAACAAACCTACACCGCGGCGGTCTTCTGAAACGAAGGCCATGCGATGGCGTAAGGCTTCACCCAATTTAGTCAGGTCAAGTGTTTTGCCATTGACAATCACTTCGCCCCTAGCTGGGTAGAGACCCATCATGCCATTGATGACGCCCACCTTGCCCTGGCCGGCCAGACCTCCAAAGCCAAAGATTTCACCACGGCGAATATCAACGCTCATGTTTTTTACCTCTTCACCAGGCATCTCAACGTGGTAGTTGACGAGGCTTACCGAGATATTGTCATCTGTAATGTGGCGTTTGGCTTGTGAACTATCATCGACCAGCTTATCAAATTTGCGGCCGATCATGAGTTCAGCAATTTCAACCACACTGGTGTCTTTGATCTCCTTGCGGGTCACAAATTCACCATCGCGTAAGATTGTGATCGAGTCGGCCACATCCATCACCTCAGTGAGGCGGTGGGTAATGAAGATAATGGCAATACCTTTTTCCGAAATCAAGCGCATGATCTGAAGCAGTCGATCTGCTTCGCTTTCAGTCAATACAGCTGTAGGTTCATCAAAAACCAAGAGTCGAATGCCAGTTTTATCGATTTCACGGGCGATTTCAACAAATTGCTGATACCCGATTGGCATTCCGGCCACTTTGGCGTAATCTTCAATATTCTGCATGCCGATTGAGTCCAGGGCTTTTCTGGCATCCGCCGACATTGTTTTCCAATCCATTGTTTCAAGGAGGGGACCACCCAAATAGCTGAGAGCATTCTGAGAGCCAATTTCACGGCCGACTTTGATGTTCTCAGTAACTGAGAAATCAGGAATGAGCATGAACTCTTGATGGACCATGCCGATGCCTTCGCGCATGGCTTTGTTTGGGTCGGTTATACTGACCGGTTTGCCTTCCATCAGGATTTCGCCTTCAAAGCCGCCAGTATTAAAGATTACCGGCATACCGAAGAGGATATTCATGAGCGTACTCTTACCTGCGCCATTTTCGCCAATTAGAGCGTGGATCTCACCTGGTTTCACTTCCAGGTTGACCCCCTTGAGCACCCGATTGCCGTAATACTCCTTGGAAATATTCTTCATTGAAAGGACATATGGTTGTTCCAATCTGCCTCCATCCTCTGTAAAAAAATTGCGCCGGCCGAATATTCAGGCCGGCGCGTAAACCTAACTCAAGTGGTCAACTACAACTCTCATTTAGAGAAATCGTAGAAGGGGGCCAGGAGCAGCAGGTAGTTCTCAAAATCCACACCGTTTTCGGTGTAGAAGCCGATGTCGAGGTTACCGACCTTGCGGGCAGCAGCGGCTTCCTGGATGGTGGCCTTGAAGGCGTCCAGGTCGTTGGCTGCAACTTCGCCATTGCCAAATTTGATCGCATAGCGCACACCGGCGTCGATCATGAGCATATTGATCGGGACACCCCAGGTGG
>CAYMNM010000011.1:0-35668 GCA_964391795.1 uncultured Anaerolineaceae bacterium
GGATTTTCTGGGGACCCTGTAAAACCTTGCACTTGTTCCAATAGCAGTATCATCAGCTACCGCAAGCGCATCTCAGGGCCGCTACTGGACCGCATCGATATCCATTTACACGTCCCCAGGCTTGAGTTTGAAAAACTGAGCAACCAACGCGTCGGCGAGCCTTCCGAGAAAATCCGGGAACGTGTTAGTGCCGCCCGGGAGCTGCAAAATGAACGCTTCAAGGGGACACGGCTCTTCACCAATGCTGATATGACCCCCGCCGAGATCAGGGTTTACTGTAAATTGGATGCGGCCTCCACCAAATTGATGCAAATGGCTATGCAGCGCATGCAACTGACCGCTCGGGGCTATCACCGGGTGCTCAAACTTGCCCGTACCATAGCAGACCTGGCACAGAACGCTGAGATTAACCAGGTGCACATTGCTGAGGCACTGCAGTACCGCGATCAAAACAAGGATGAGTAAACCCCTTTTGTAAGCAATAAATAAGTAACCAAATTCCCGAGTAATGGCTTCTTCGTCCCAACTGGTTGTAGACTGTGAATTCTGCGGTTTTCAGCCTCGTTTATAATCAGCCCATGCCAAAAAGCGTCAAAGGACAGGAAAAAACGTGGGAAATCCAGGAGTTGCTTGGTGAGGGCGATGCCGGCCAGGTGTTGCGCGTGAGCAGTGATGGCGGGCAAAGCCTGGGGGTGATGAAGCGCCCTGTGCAGAACGTTTCGGGTGGAACCATCGTGCGCCAGGCTGGCCAAATTGAAAATGAAGGCCAGATCCTAAAAGAGCTGCAAGGTCTCAACGCCCGGCATGCTGGCATCACGGTCACCACACCTTTGCTGCTTGACCGCAGCATCGCAGGGACGGAGCGCACCGCCAACCTCTTTGTCATCAGCCAGGAAGCCAGAGGCATACCGATTGACAGCCTGCTAAAAGGCATCGTGCGCGGGGATAACGTCATGTCGCAGGTGCTGGTGCTCAAGATTTTGGCTGGCCTGCTGCAAATGCTCAAGGCTGTGCACGCCCGGGACCTGATCTGGAACGACGTCAAGATGGAGCACGTGTATTGGGATGCAGAATCCAGCACATTCTGCTTCATCGACTGGGGAAACAGTCAAAAAGTAACGGGCAGCCCTGAAGAAAAGGCTGGCCTGTTCAAGCTTGATTACCAACAACTTTTTCCAGAGGGCGTGCTACTGATCAGGCAGACGGCGCCTGAACTGATCCAGGAAATCGGCTGGCCGCTGGATGGTAAACCACTTTCGGATAATGAGCTCATCCAACTGCAATTCCGGGTTGAATACGCCGCAGAATACTTTGCGCATCGGGTGGTTGAGTACCAACTTCTCTTCAAGAAGAGTCTAGAAAATCTGGATGACCTGCAGGGACTGCAGGATCTGTTTTCTTTGCGCAGGGCTTTGGCCAGACTGGGCGTGCAAGTGGATGATAACCTCAGCCTTGAAGCCAGCCAAAAAGTGGCTTTGCATTGCATCCAAACTGGGGATTTTAATCAGGC
The DNA here is from genome assembly GCA_964391795.1 of uncultured Anaerolineaceae bacterium. GTDB lineage: Bacteria > Chloroflexota > Anaerolineae > Anaerolineales > Anaerolineaceae > Mesolinea. Next base: position 1,511 of record CAYMNM010000011.1, read on the forward strand.
TGAGATGGTATGCCAACTAACCCTGCAAGATCTGCCCGCAGGGATTACAGTCAATTGGTTAAGCCTGGCCACCTTGTTAAGAGAGCCAAAACTGCAGGAGCTGGATGGTTTTATTGAGCTACTTGAAGCCGCGGTTACCAGCCAGAAAGAAAGCTTTGTGTGGAAACTGCTGCAAGTTCCTGAAGGCTACTTGTCATCCTCCACACGCACACAACTTGTTGTGGCTACGCGCAACTTCTGGGATGCCAAGGCTGTACCAACTCCCCTTTGCAGGGATGAACTCGCCAGATATGCCGATGAGTTACACATGATGACCTTGCGTTCAGAACGATTGCAGAGCCCGGCAGAGGTTCAAACCGAAATTATGCGTATCTCGCAGAAAGCGGACCAGATTTTGGATTCATGGAGCAGTTTGCCTGAAGGCCGGCAACTAGGTTGGCAAGCCCTAAAGTTGAAGGAAGCCCTCCAGACCACCCCGATCCGCCCGCAACCTGAGCTTAATCAGGCGCTAAATTCCCTACTCGGCAAGATCCGGGAAGTATACAAAAACTGGGGCTCAAAAGCCCTCGATGATACTTGCGAGGCACTGAGGTCTTTGTTGTTGTTGGATCCCAATCAGTTTTTCCTGGTGGAAATTGACCGGGAAATCCAGAGCTTGAAAAAGTGGATGGTTACGTTGCAGCAAGGCCCCGAACCCAAACTTGCGATCAACCATTTTGGCCAGAAACTGATGGCTGAGTTTCCGAAAGCCCATTTTTGGCTTGGGTTGCCCCCCTGGCTGCAAGATTTATGGGAACAAGTTAGCGCTTTAAACCAGAGCCAGGATTTACTTTCACTTCAGGAGCAGGCACAAAATGTGGGCTGGGACTTGCCCTGGCTGCAGTTGACCAGTTCATTTGTGGAGTTGCCCGAAGATTGGGTGCAGAATTTCAGGATGCGACCTGAGCAAAAAGTAGCGGTGGATGCCTTCCACCAGGCTCTGCGATCGGGCAGCCCCAGGGAGATATCGCTTGGTCAGATCCATGCTTTGATGCCAGCCTTTCATAGTGGCTACGCGCAAATTGATGATATTTTTAAGTCTTTGTTTGCTCAAAACATGCAAGTTCAGAGTTTTCCCAATTTTGAGACTTTACCAATTGAAGATCGAAGTAATCTTATGTTAGCACAAGAGACTTGCACAATAATTGAAGATTGGAAGCAAAAAAGCCTGCAGAACCGGATCTGGCATGCCCCTTCAGGCACAAATCCGATCTCTCGTTGGACAATCATGGCCGAACTTAGCCGGGTACAAAAGGATTGGCGCAACCGCATCCTGCCCATCCTGACCGCCTTCAAACAAAAGGATTGGAACCTTTTACCCGACTCCTCCCCTGAGGCTCAAAATCAGGATGCTTTGTCGAAAGCCTGCCACAGTATGCTTGCAGTCAGCCAGGAATGGCAGAAGATCCCCAACCAGGGCATTTATAAGGAGCTGATCCAGGAATTGCAGTACCAGTTAGCTAATGCACAAACTGCTTTTTTCAGCTTTTGGAAAGACCTTCAGGTTTCACCAGCACTTTCGATGCGCTGGCTTGCGGAAGAGCACCAGCCTATCCTTAGCGGCATCAATCGCTTCTTGCTGCAATTGATTCGCCAGGTGAAAAACCTCAGCCTGGCTTATGAAGTGATCAATACCCCCGAGATGGCCAACACCCGGTTGGCTTTCAACAGCGCTGGAGACCTGATGTTCAGCCTGGTGCAGATGCAGGAGTTAATGGATAAACCCGACCGGGGGCCAACGATCATCCGCGATTGGCAAAAGCAATACCTGGATTTACAGAAACGCATGGACAGGCGCTCGATCATTGAAGGCATCCGCTCGATCGAGTCCATTCACCCCTTGCTACCCTGGTTTGATGAACTGGTACGCCGTGACGCGGACTACTTCACTCAGCCAAAGATGAATGATTAGTGAAAAAAATATTGCACCGAAGGCCTTCGATCAAGATTGTGTGCGTGGAATGTACTCACCTTACAAGCATCAGGCAACAGGATACCGGAACGGTCTTGGTGGAAATATTATTGATATGTCTCTAAACCCAACCTTTTACGCATCCTGGGCAAGGCCAGATCAACCATCCTTGGGGCTTTCTTGTCGTCAAATGCATTCTGATCATGGCCTAGGGCCAGATTAACCATCGTTTGGTTAATCCGCCGATAATTCAGCCACGCAGAATAAAATCTAAGGATCTTATTTGTCGGCGGATTGGTGAAAACCGCACCAATCTCGCCCTACCGCGGACTGTTAAGAAACCTGGAATATTGTGAACTTAATCATGGTAGAGATTTAGATGGTCTGTTTATCTTGATAAATTTGTCACTACATCCGACCTGCAACCTATCCTGCGTAGGGCAAGATTGACCATCATTTGGTCAATCCGCCAAAGATCCAGCCACACAGAAAAAAAAGTAAGGATTTTACTTGTCGGCGGATTGGTGAAAACCGCACCAATCTCGCCCTACCGCTGGTTCAAGAATTTCACAGCAAATAAAATTAATAAATCCACTTTGCCCTGAATCCGGGCATGACCCCAATAATGGTAGAATGGACGATTGTATAGTGAAGCATTATGCGTGAAGAAAGATTAGACCCACGAACCGGTTTGTACCTTGCAGAACCGCTGGATACCTGGCTGACTGCCTCCCAGCAGGATTTTGCCATCCCTGAGGCGGGCGGCTCCAGCGCGCGCGTTTTCCTACTGAAAAGCGCCCTTTCAGACCTACCCTATAAACGCGAACCGGCCTTCAAAGTGATGCGCCGCGACAAAATTCAATACGCCAAGCCCCTCTTCCGGGAGGAATACCAGATCCTGGCCGGCTTGCGCGGTATGGGACAATTGACCCAAATGATTGAGGGTGGCTTCTTTTTGCCCGACCGAGACGCCATATGGCCGTCTGAAATTGCCCCCCTCACCAAGCAAATGGAAAACTTGGGCGCAGGCACCCACGTGACTGGCAAACTGGCAATCTTCAGCCCTGATGAGGTGGACCAGATCCTTGAGGAATTTGACGAGCGCATCAACGATGGTTGGTTGCCTTTTCTCGTCCTCGAACGCCGCTGGGAAGATAACCTCTACCTGCTTTGCGACGCCGGCTACACCCGCGGCGAGTTCATTCGCAATTTCACCATGAAGCAGGCACTGGATATGGCTCGCCAGATTTGCGGATTGCTGGAAGAAGCCCACAAGCGCGGGGCAACCTACCTGGACCACAAAATCCTGCACTACTACTGGAACGACCTGCGCCAAAAAGTAATCATGATCGACTGGAATATCGGGCATTGGAACCCGAACGACTTCAAGGCCGAAATTCAACAAGCCGACATGATTCAATTCAGTTCGCGAGCCCTCTCGCACATTTTCACTGGCAGGCAAGCCCCTGGCAGCGTGGCTGTAGGCGCCAACCGACCTGAAGACATCGCAAATTCTCCTAACCGCTATAAAGCAAGCTATTCTTTTGACGTGCAAAACCGACTAAACGCGGAAGAAATGAAGTTTCTGGAGAGCGCGCTTGAAGGCGCGTTTAAGACCCCTGCTGAAATGAAAGATAAACTCGATGAACTCTACCTCAAGAGATCTTAAACCCTTTCTGAAAGGTAAGCATGATTTCTGATCTGATCTCACAGGCTAAACAAGCCATTTCGAATAAAAATCCCAGCATTGAAGCGCTGGACCAGGCGGAAAGCTCACTTTCTACCTTCCTGGAAGCCCTGGCTACCAAGCGCATCGCTGAACCCGTTGAAATTGACGACCTTGAAGAGGCCAACCGCCTTCTGCGCGAGATTCGCCGCGAGCGCAGCCGCAGGCTTGCCAACCCGCAGGGGTTTACAGATTCCGTAGCTACTTCTCAGGCAACAAACGCTGCCCCAACTGGGCGCGCCGCTCCAGCCCAGAATGTGCCTTCGACGCCTGTGCCCGCATCCCCAATCCCGATGCCAATGCCGGCAACACCTGGGCAAGACCAGACCAGGGACTTCCAAGTGCCAACCAGTCCGCAGGCCCCAATAAGCCAAAACCCAAGCTCAGCAACTGAAACCAACCCCGTCAGCAGAAGTAACCTTTCAGGATCAAAAGAAACCTATTCTCAGCCTGCCATCCCGATACAGCAATCACCCACACCGCAGGTGACGCGCACCAATTTGCGTTCCACTGATGAGGGCGGCATGGACTCGCTGCGGCGCTTCTTCTCTTCCACACATGACCCTGAAGCTGAACGCATGATGGATGAGGCTGAAGAAGCCTTCTACAAGGGCAATTACCAGATTGCCATCCCGCTCTATGAAAAAGTAATTCAGATGGAGCCAAGCTGGTCCCGGGCACAGGAGCACCATACTGAAGCTGAAGAATACTTACGGTCAGGTAATATCCCCTCGGTGGCTTTGCCTCCCGAAGCCGGCAAGGCTTACGGTAAAGCCCAATCCGCAGCGCGCGTATTCCGCTACAAAATAGCCCTGGATTACCTGGAAGAGGCTTTTAACCACCTTGAAGAAGCTGGCATCAAGCGCTGGCGCGAAGGTGAAGAACTGCGACACGACCTGGAAAACCAGATGCAGGCTTACGATGTCTACAAAGACGGGCTCAACCTGCTGGCTCAAGGCGAACTGGTAACTGCTCTCGGAAAAATTCAGACAGCTGCCAGCGCGGTAGCCATCCCGGAATACATCGACAAGGCCGCTGAAGTGCGTGCAGACATTGCCACTATCAACGACATCAGCGACATCGTCAGCCTGAGCGGCAAGATCCCAGCGGGAAAACTGGCTGACGCACGCGCCAAGATGGAACGCATCCGCATGAAATATGGCGATGTGACCCAGGTTTCACGCTTGCGCAATAAATTGGATATGCTCATCCCTGCCACTATCCAATCCTTGTTGGATAACACCCACCGCCTTAAGAAAGACGCGGACGAAGCCCCAACCGTGAGCATCGCAAAGATCAAGATCTCAGGAGCACGTGAAAACCTGGACCTATTGCGCCAATTGGATGCCTACGACACGGAAAGCCTGACTCTTGAGAATGAAATCAGTAACCTCGAGACAGATATTGAAACCCATGAAGATGCCATCAAGCGCGCCCAGGAAGCCTTGAAAACGGGCAGCCGCCTGCTGGCTTTTGATGCCATTGCCATCAGCCGCAAAGCAGCCAGGCGCTTTCCGCAGGACCCAAAAGTGCTTGAGCTCAAGAAATCTTTTGGCACTACTTATATCATCAGCTTAGTGGCTGGCATCATAGTGCTGGTTTTGCTCGTATTCCTGATCAGTATTGGCGCGCGCAGCATCCGCGAAGCCACTTATCGGCGTAACCTGGCGCTCACACCCACCATTACCCGCACACCAACCATCACGCTCACGCCGACGATTACTTCAACTCCGACCAGTACCCTCACACCAACCCCGGATTATTCGCCGACACCCACTACCACTCACACACCCACGCCGGTCATTTCGGTTATGACCATGCGCGAAGTTTATATGCGCGAGGATTGTTACGATGAGTACAAGGCTGTCAGCCTGATCCCGGAAGGCTCCATCCTGACTGTGCTCAATGTTGGTGATGTGCGTTACGACCGCTTCCGCAATGAATGCTTGTTTGTGCAGTTCCGTGGCTCCGGTTTTACAAAAACGGGTTACCTGCTTAAGAAAGACCTTTCGATTCCCTAAACTGAGGCGCGCTGTGCAAGATCTCGAAGCAAAGTATCAGGATTCTCTCGATTTTATCTACAGCTTTGTAGATTTCAGCATGAAGCGGCACGTGGATGACGCACACCGCTTTTTTAAGCTTGACCGCATGAATAAATTGATGACGCTGATGGACAAACCCCAGGCGCGTTACCCCAGCGTACATGTGGCCGGCACCAAAGGCAAAGGCTCCACAGCTTCATTTATTGCACAGGCGTTGATGGCAGCGGGTTATAAGGTGGGCCTCTATACATCCCCGCATTTGGTGGAAGAAACCGAACGCATCCGCATCAACGGGCAGGATATCAGCAAATCTGATTTTGTGGCTCTAACCGAGAAACTGCGCCCGCTTTCCGCGCAGGTGAGAGAAGTAACCACTTTTGAACTCTTTACGGCCATGGCCATGCAATACTTTGCCGACCAAAAAGTGGACATGGCTGTTTTTGAAGTGGGCCTTGGCGGCCGTCTGGATGCCACCAACGTCATCACGCCCCTCGTATCGGTCATCACCTCAATTTCTTACGACCATGTGGCTGTTCTGGGCAACACTCTGACAGAGATTGCCTTTGAAAAAGGCGGCATTATCAAGCCCAAAGTGCCTGTGGTCATTGCCCCCCAGAAGGAAGAACCTCTCAAGGAACTTTTACGCATCGCAGGGGAACAGCATGCCGCAACTGTTTTGGTTCAGGATGCTTTCACGCTTGAAGAAACTTCGCATACGCTTCAATCCCAGATTTTCAAATTGCAATGCACGCGAAAACCTGAGGCTTATACCCAAAAGTCATCAGCCAGTAAACCTATCAACCTGGAAATCGGCTTGCTCGGTTTTCATCAGGTGCAGAATGCAGCCACAGCTTTTGCTACACTGGAACTTTTGCGCCAAAAAGGTTTCAAGGTGAACCTCAGGCAAATCCGCCAAGGTTTTTTGCAGGTGGTCTGGCCAACCCGTTTTGAGGTGGTGCGCCAGAACCCACCGATTGTTTTGGACTCTGCCCATAATGGCGATTCGATGGAAAAACTGGCCGCCAGCCTGGACGAATACTTCCCTGGTCTGCCATTTGTGCTCGTATTTGGCTGCTCAGCAGATAAGCAACTGGACTCCATGTTGGAAGCCATTCTACCCCGCGTGGACGCGGTAATCGCCACGCAAAGTTTGCACCCGCGAGCCAAGGATGCCAAGGAGCTGGCAGCTCTCATCATTGAAAAAGGCAGAGATGCAGAAGGATATAACCCTGCTGAACTGGGCATCGCAAAGGCACTCGAATTGGCAGGCACAGAAAAAGGTATCATTGTCACAGGAAGTATCTTCATTGCCTCAGCTGCCAGGGTCATCCTGGCTGAACTGGGCATAAGAAAATAAGTACCCTTTGTGGTATCATCACCCGTTCGAGGTGTACATGAATGACGAGGAATATTACCCCTTTCCGCTGAATCTGGACAGTCAATTTAAACTATCCAAGTTTGCCAATTTTGAAGAATTAAACGCCATTAGGAACCACAAGGTCAGCAAGGATGGCACTTTTACTGCGCCTGTGCTCTTCCTGCAGAATGTGGTGCTTTTCCCTAATACCATCACACCACTCAGTTTTGATGGCAAAATCAGGGGCATCAATATAGTTTATGATGCGCAAGAACAAGTTAGCACCCTAATTGGTTGTTATGAAGACCCTGCCGCCCAACCTGGCCAGGCCCTGGCACAATGCCTGCCGGTTGGTATTGAATTTGCCCCCAGCAGCATAAACAGTGAAGATCCTGAAGCACTCAGCGCTTTACTACAAGGGCGCAGACGGGTGAACATTTTGGAATTGTTCGAAAAACAGGGCATCGTCTATGCCCGGGTATCCCCCATTAAGGAAGTGCACAGCAGCTCCAGGGAAACCAAAGCGCTGATGCGCCTATGTATCAAGCAATTCGCCAACTACCTCGAATTGGAGGAAAACGCGCAAGAAGAGATAATCCTTTTCGCTGAGGAAGCCAGCACTCCAGGTGAGTTGGCCGATTTCATTGGTTCTTCCCTGGATCTCGAACATGGTGATCGCTTAAAGCTTTTGCAGGAAGTGAATGGCATCAGCCGTCTTAACATGGTTGCCCGTTTGCTTTCAACTGAAATCAACCTCTTAGAACTTGAGCAGCAAATCCAGAGCCAGGTTCAAAGCGAGATGGACCGCTCCCAGCGGGAAAATTACCTGCGCGAGCAAATCGCCAAGATGACAAAGGAGATTGGCGACGGCAAATCTGCTGATCCTGAAATTCTTGAACTACAGGAAAAGCTGGCTGCTGCCGGCCTGCCAACGGAAGCTCGTGCAGCCGCGGACAAAGAATTAGCCCGTCTGCGCAGTATGCCCTCGCTCTCACCGGAAAGCGGTATGCTCGAAAACTATCTGATGTGGCTGGCCGACCTACCCTGGAATGCCAAGACTGAAGACAACCTGGACATTAACAATGCCAGTGCCGTCCTCGATTCCAATCATTATGGGCTAAAGAAAGCGAAAGACCGTATTCTTGAGTTTTTAGCTGTACGCAGTCTCAAACCCAGCCGCAGCCACCAACCCATCCTCTGTTTTGTGGGAGCCCCTGGTACCGGCAAGACCTCGCTTGGGCGTTCAATTGCCACGGCTATGGGCCGGCGTTTTGCCCGCATGTCGCTTGGTGGCGTGCACGATGAAGCTGAAATCCGTGGCCACCGCCGCACTTATATTGGCTCAATGCCTGGGCGCATCCTGCAGACGATGAAAAAAGTTGGGGTGGTCAATCCGCTCATCATGCTGGATGAAATCGACAAATTGAACGCCGATTTCCAGGGGGATCCTGCCTCCGCACTGCTTGAAGTGCTTGATTCGGAACAGAATTTTGAATTCGCGGACCATTACCTGGAGGTGCCTTATGACCTCTCCAAGACGCTCTTTATCACCACCGCAAACAGTACCCAGAATATTCCACCGGCCTTACTTGACCGCATGGAGCTGATTGAATTCCCAGGTTACGCCGCGCAAGAGAAGATGCTTATCGCGAGGCAATTTCTGATTCCTTCTCAAATGGCTGAAAATGGTCTTGAAGGCGAAGATATCGAATTTACGGACGAAGCCTTACAAGCCATTATTGAGGGCTACACCTACGAAGCGGGTGTGCGTAATTTCGAACGCCAGATTGGTACCGTGCTTCGTAAACTGGCGCTGCAAAAAACCAAGGGAAAAACTTTACCTAAAAAAATCCAAAAGGAAGACTTGCCAACCCACCTGGGACCCGTGGAGTACTTCCCGTTGGTGGCGGAATTGAAGGATGAAATTGGGGTGGCCACTGCTGTTGCCTGGACAGAAAGCGGCGGGGAAATTATGCCCGTTGAAGTGCTGGTGACACCGGGCAAAGGCAATCTGCAGATTACCGGGCAAATCGGCGAAGTCATGCAGGAATCAGCCCAGGCCGCGCTCTCGTTTCTTAAGTCCAAGAGTGAGCCCTTTCAGATACCCGAAGACTTCTTTGAAGATTTCGACTTTCACATCCACGTACCTGAAGGCGCGATTCCAAAGGATGGCCCCAGCGCCGGCATTACCATGGCGCTGGCATTGACCTCAGCAGTTTTGGGCGTACCTGTACGCCGTGAACTCGCCATGACCGGCGAGATCACCCTGCGGGGCAAAGTATTACCTATTGGAGGCGTTCGCGAAAAGGTGCTGGCCGCACAACGTTCAGGTATCAAAACCATGTTGCTGCCCGTGAAAAACGAGAAGGATTTGGAGGAAATCCAAGCCAATGTGCTAAAAGAAGTTGAATTCCATTTCGTGGAGCAGATGGACGAGGTACTGGATTATGCACTGGTATCAAAACCGGTTTTCAGCCGCGTGCTACCCAAAGGAAAAAAACACAAAAAGTCGGAAGAAGAGGAAGTATAGATATGCGAGGGTTGGCAGAAATGTCAACCCTTTTTTGATCCTACGCGTCGTTGTGAGCCTATTCTGTGCCTGCTAAGATACCAAGCCCGAAGGACGGGGGCTGGCTCACTCTTTTTGGTCTGGGGCGGACTTCGCTTCGCATAACTACCTCTACTTTAAATCAATCCTTAGTCTTGTCATGTTGAGCACAGTGAAACATCTTCTAGTGCCGATCTGCAGCTAGAAGATCCTTCGCAAAATAGGCTCAGGAGGACAAGTTTAATCACTGTCTTCGCATACTTTTTCTCATGGGCTTGTCATCCTAAACTGGGTGAAGGATCTGCCAGAACAGCTTGTGAACGGTTTTACTGGATGACCATTGCCCTTTATGTCAATAATCTATAAGATCCTTCGCAAATTAGTCTCAGGATGACAACATTTAAGGGTTTCTATCTGCAAGGGAAATTTCCTGACATATAAAAAAAGCTCCGGACAAAGCCGGAGCCGTTATCAAAACCTAAAGTAAGGATGCCTAATTGTCTTCTTCTGGTTGAGATACTTCAGCTTGCAGAACCTTGATGCCATTTTGCACCTGGTTGCTCACTTTATCCAATTCACCCAGTAGTTTCTGCAAGGTTTCAACCACGTAACGGTCAGCTTCTTGCTGAACCAGGGCCGCATTCTTGCGGGCTTCTTCCGCCAGCAGGTCAATTTTTGCCTGAGCAGCCTGGAAGACATCGCTCTTCTCAACCATTTTCTCGCTTTTATCGCGCGCGATGGTAACCGTGCGATTGGCTTCTTCCTGTGCCTGAGCCAGGATGCGATCTTTCTGGGCCATGATTTGCTGGGCTTTTTTGATGTCGTCTGGGATAGATATACGCATCTGATCAATAATGTCCATAAAAGCATTCTCATCCACCATAACATTATGAGTCAGGGGGATGGGTTTGCTGTTGTTGAAAAGCTCTTCGAGGCGATCAACCAGGTGCAGAATATCCATAAGATGCTCCTAGAAATTGTTATTTGTTTTTTATAGTTTATCACGAAATTAACGAGGGTTTTACGCCCATTACATTTGCTTCTAACGATGAAAGAAAGCGTTTAAGTCACTGTTCACTGAGAGTTCAAATAGATACTTCATCCCGGATCTTGTACTTATTCTTAAGTGCTTTCTCAACCAGCGGCGGAACCATGCTGGAAACATCCCCACCAAAAGTAGCGATTTCTTTCACAGTTGAGGAAGAAATGAACATATTTTCCTCAGCTGTGATCAGAGCGATGGTATCGATTTCGCTGTTTAAGCGATGATTGGCCAGGGCCATTCTGAACTCGTACTCATAATCTGAGAATACACGCAGGCCGCGCACAATTGCTTTGGCATTGATTTCCCTGGCAAAATTTATGGTCAGACCGCTATAACCCACCACCTCGATATTCTTGTAGGCTTTCAGACATTCTTTTGCCATCCTGATCCGCTCGGTCGGGCTGAATAGTAATGACTTGGACGGCCGATCGTAAACTGCTACGATGACTTCTTCAAAAATTTCCGAAGCACGGCGGGCGATATCCACATGCCCCAGGTGAATAGGGTCGAAGGATCCGGGAAAAATTACTTTTGCCATTAGCTCAGATCTCCTTTTTTGTGCATTGCTGGCCAAAACTCTTCCATTGCCAGTTTTAGAAGATGATTTTCAATTGATTCTAACCCAGGGTCGTTTTCCATCAACTTTTCAGCAACGGAACGCGCTTTTGCAATCATGCGCAGATCAGCCAGGTTAGCCATATGTAATTCCATAAACCCGGCTTGACGGGTACCCAGAAAATCCCCCGGGCCACGTTGCTCAAGATCTTTTTCTGCCAATACAAAACCGTCGTTGGTTTGTGTGAGCACCTCAAGGCGTTGGTTTTGCACCGCGTCATCAGTGGTGGGGATGAGCACGCAAAAGGACTGGTCCGCGCCCCGCCCTACCCGGCCGCGGAATTGATGCAATTGTGCCAGCCCAAAACGGTCAGCCCCTTCCACAACCATGACGGTAGCATTGGGCACGTCTACTCCCACTTCAACCACCGATGTGGAGACCAAAACATCATATTCACGGTTGCGGAATGCCAGCATCACGGCGTCTTTTTCAGCTGGTTTTAGCCGCCCATGCACCAAGCCTACGCGCAAATGCGGGAAAACTTCCAACTGTAACCTTTGTTGTTCTTCAACCGCGGCTTTGGCTTCTTCATTCTCGCCCTGCTCAACCAGCGGGTAGATGATGAAAGCCTGGTGCCCCTCCTGCACCTGGGATTCAACCAGTTGATAAGCCCGATCGCGCAAACCTGGCATCAAAATAGTAGTGCTAATGGGTTTACGGCCAAGCGGCATTTCATCCATCACACTCACATCCAGGTCACCAAATACTGTAAGTTGCAAAGAGCGTGGAATGGGCGTGGCAGTCATCACCAATAGATGCGGATTGTTGCCTTTTTGCCGGAGCGCTGCCCGCTGTTCCACGCCGAAGCGATGCTGTTCATCCACCACGACCATTTGCAGGTTGCAGAATTTGACCGGGTCTTCAATCAAGGCATGCGTGCCAATCAACAATTTCACCTTGCCACTCTCAAGACCCGCAAGTAATTCCACACGCTCTTTCTTTTTGGTATCCCCGGTAAGCAAAGCCACTTCTCCTGGTTTTAGGAATGCCGGAAGACCATTTACTGGCTCGGTAAGCAACTTGGAAAGGGTGCGGGCGTGCTGTTCCGCAAGAATGCTGGTAGGCGCCATCAGAGCTGCCTGAGCCCCACCCTGGATAACCATCTGCATGCCCAGAGCGGCCACGACCGTCTTTCCGGACCCCACATCACCCTGGAGTAAACGGTTCATGGGACGATGTCGAGATAAATCAGTTCTCAGGTCGTGAACAGCGGCATGTTGAGCCTTGGTCAACGGGAACGGCAAGGCTTTCATCTGATTACTCAGCCAGGCATCACTGACCGTGTATGGCGTGCCAGTGAGCTCCTGCCAATCCCGCTTTTGCCGGAGAACACCCAGCTGCAAGAGGAAAATCTCATCAAAGGCCAATCTGCCCTGGGCTGCTTTTAGCGATTCTTGATTATCCGGGAAATGGACCTGCCGCAGAGCTTCATCCAGGCGAATCAGGTCGCCCTGGTCAAGAACAGTTTCAGGTAAGAATTCTGGAACTTTGGGTACCCAATACTCGAGGGTATTGAAAACCGTTTTACGCAGCCATTTTTGGGTGATGGTGGCGGTCAATGGATACACCGGTACGATGCGGTTGGTGTGCAGCTGCTGCTGGTCGATAGATTCGTAATCCGGCTGCATGATAACCAGCCGCCCCATGTAGGATTCCACCTTACCTGAAATCGATATCATGGTTCCGGGTTTCAGGTAACGCAGGTGCCACTCCTGGTTGAACCACAAAAGTCGCAGGCTGCCGGTTGGGTCGCTAACGACTGCCTCGAGTAGTTTGCGTCCGCTCTTGGTGCTGAACATTTTGGCAGACTGCACCTCAGCGACAATCGTAACTTCTTCGCCAAAGAAGAGGTGGCTGATGGGCTTAAGCTTGGAGTAGTCATCATAACGCCGTGGGAAAAGGTAAATGAGGTCTTTGATGCGCCTTACGCCCAATTTCTGCAGGGCTTTGCCTTGTTTCTCACCAATGCCACGAATGACCGTTGCTGGAGCGTTCAGCCCAACTGGGTCTGCTTGACTGGGCACAAAGTCTGTGCGGGTGGTAGGGGCAACGCGCCTTGAGGTAGTTTTAGGTTTGATTGCCGGATTTTTTTCCTCAATCTGGTTTGGCGATAAACTGGCCGTTTTGCTGACCGGGGTAGCGTTTGCTGGCGGTTGATTGATGGTCCCAGCTGGTTTGGGGCTTGTAAGCGGCTTTATAGGCACCAAGGATTTCGTTTCCGCCCCAAGTAAATTCAGGATGCGCACAATCGCGTCACGCCGCTGCAACAAGTCATAGTTTGGGTATTTTTGCAGGAGGTCGCTCACTTGCCTAACTGTGGCCTCAGGTATACCCGACAACCGGGCTTCGGTTGGCCAGGTTTGGTTGAGGTGGTCCAGGCCACCCGTCACAGCTTTGTTTTCATAGCCTTGCCTGGCTTCAAAACGCAGCATCTTTAGGAATCGATCGCGGTACGTCTCCATGGTTTCCAAATCATAATCATAATCGCAAAAGCAAGACAACCCAATGGAAGGTTTTGGTTCTACTGACTGGAATTTATGTTTACCGAAAGCAAAGATTTTTTCCCGGTAGTTGTGTCAACAGATCTTTCCATCGATAAAAAAAGCAGCCAGACGGCTGCTTTTTCAATCTCATCGTTTTTACTCAAACGCGAGAATCAACTGATAATGTGGTTGGCCGCCCTCATGCACTTCAATTGAGTGGTCAGGATATTTAGACTTGAGGTCGTCCGAAATTTCATTAACCCGTGCCAGAGCTATGTCCTGGCCGTAAAAAAGCGTGATACTCTCGTATTGTTCGGGGTTTATCTTATCGAAAAGCAAATTACAGGCTTCCTCAATGGTATGCCCGGACGTGACCAACTGACCGTCGAAGAGGGCAATCACCTGGTTCTTTTCAACCTGAACGCCTTCAATCTCAACGCTGCGGCTGGCAGTAGTAATCTCACCGGTGTGTACTTCCTGGATGGCTTCTTTCATCGAACTAAAGTTTTCATCAAGCGAGCTATCCGGCATCAGACGCAACAAGGCAGAAAAACCTTGAGGGGCATTACGTGAAGGCACTACAGCAACTTTTTTTGAGGTAGCTTTAGCCGCATTAACAGCCGCGAGAATGACATTCTTGTTATTAGGCAACACAATGACCTGATCAGTTGGCAGGCTTTCAATCGCTGCTAATATATCCTTGACACTTGGGTTCATCGTCTGGCCACCCTTGATCAGCGCGTTTGCCCCAAGACTGGCAAAGATGCGTGACAGGCCTTCCCCGGGCGAAACCGCCACCACCCCCACCTGACCTTTCTCAACGGAGCTTAGTTTTATCTCCTCGGGGGCTTTGTTGCCATTCATCTGATCGCGCAGGTTTTCCATCATTACTTTTTTGACGGTACCTAAATTTTCTGTATAAGCAATGGGTTCAAAGCGTCTGGCAAGCTCGGTGTGGATATGCATGCGAAAAATTCCATCGCCTTCACCCACCTGGATACTGGTGCCCAAAGGCTCAAGACCGTTGTAGTATTCCTGTAAATCAAAACCGGGCTTAGGCGCAAAGTCCAAAACAACTTCATAATCCTGGCCATCTTCAATCGTTTCCATGGTGTGCGTGAGGTCAATCTCGGCCAGGGGTTTGAGCAAGGATTCAGTAATTTCGAGCGACTCTCCCCGCGCGTAACGGTCCATGCCTTCAAATATGAATGCCAGGCCTGTACCCCCAGAATCGACCACGCCCGCTTGCTTTAGGATGGGCAGAAGGTCCGGGGTACGTTTGACGCTTTCCTGAGCAGCTTCTACAATCTCAGTCAGCATCTCGTTGAGCTTAGCCCCACGTTCAAAGGAGGCTTGAGCAGACGTAGCGATATCCTTAATGACGGTGAGAATAGTGCCTTCGACTGGTTTTACAACGCCTTTGTAGGCTGTATCACGGGCTTCCGTGAGGCCTTTCAGCAACAGAGCAGTGTCCATGGTTGGGAGGCTATCCAGAGACCGCGAAAAACCTCTCCAAATCTGGGAAAGGATAACGCCCGAATTGCCTCTGGCGCCCATCAGAGCTCCCTGGGCGATGGACTTGGCCATTTCGCCAACGTTCTCGGTGCCAGTAGCTTCAGCTTCGCGCAGGGCAGCTTGCATGGTGAGGACCATGTTTGTACCCGTGTCGCCATCAGGAACAGGGAACACATTCAATGAATTGACATAAGCCTGGTTGGCTTGCAGCCAGGTAAGACCGGCTTCAAAAAGTGAGAACAAACCCATGCCATTTACAGGTGAAAGCAGGATGGCATGGCGAATCTCTTCAGGTGCAGTATTTTTCTTTTTTGTCATAATGCCTCAGAATGCGTCAATCAGGGTTACTGATGCGCAATCCGCGCACATGAATGTTGACGTGCTTTACGGGTACACCCATCACCTTCTGCACGTGGTAAGCAACTGACTCAGCAACTGAATCGGTGACTGAGCGAATACGTAGACCATATTCGATGACCAGGTTCAGAGTCAATTCAAATCCATCTGGGTCAGACTTAACCAGAATGCCATATTCAGCATCCTTACAGAATAGTTTGTTTACTGCTTCAGCCAGGTTGGCAGGTGCCATCCCGATCACGCCGTAGGACTGTAAAGCAGCATCCCTGGCAACCGTGCGAATGGCTTTGGGCAGAATATAGATTTTTCCAAGTTCAGTTTCTTGATTTGTCATAAGGCAAACCTTTCAGCAAATTTCTTGATTCATTTAAAAGACTGTGTTATTATAAACGGCCGCGCGAGTTGGAAATTTGCGCGCCTGAAATTATAATGCATTGAAAGGATATCGAGATGGCTAAATGTGCTCATTGTGGAAAGACTACAACCTTCGGTCATAACCGCAGCCACTCTCTTGTCGCTACCCGTCGTGAATTCCGCCCCAATCTGCAGCGGATCAGCGTTCTGGAAAACGGCAAGATGGTTCGCAAAGTTCTCTGCGCGCGCTGCATTAAGACACTGACTAAAGCGTTCAACTAATCGAAATCCTTTTTCAATCTTCAATCAAAGCCGCAATTGCGGCTTTTTTATTTAAGCTTCTCCCGCAAAGCTTGTATGCCAGCCTGTATGCCCTCAGGATGCTTGAAGACAGCCGTGCCGGCCACCATGTTGCGTGCACCGGCTTCATAAACCGAACGCACCGTTTCAGCGTCGATACCGCCATCCACTTGAATGATGGCTTGACTGTCCGCCTTCTCCAATAACGCAGCAGTCCTGGCAATTTTTACCAAACTCGAAGGAATGAAGGCCTGACCGCCAAAGCCAGGATTTACCGACATTATCAAAACCAAATCGACAACATCACAGAGATATTCCAGGCCGTCAACTGGTGTGGCGGGATTGAAGGTTAAGCCAGCCTTCAGGCCCAATGAACGAATGGTCTGCAAGGTGCGGTGAATGTGCGGGCAAGTTTCCCAATGCACCGTGATGATATCCGCGCCAGCTTTGGCAAATTCTTCAAGCTGTTTTTCGGGTTCTTCCACCATCAGATGACAATCCAAGGGGAGGCTTGTAATTTGCCTGCAAGCTTTTACGATGGCCTGGCCAAAGGTGATTAGCGGCACGAAACGACCATCCATCACATCGATGTGGATGGCATCAGCACCGCCCTCTTCGCAGGCACGAATCTGTGCCTCAAGGTAACGAAAATCAGCAGAGAGTATCGAGGGAGAAATCAGAGTATCTTTGTTCATCCTTGAAGCACCCAATAAATGTAAGTCCAGAACGGGATCAGCCCCAGCAGCAGCACGATGGCAGCCAGGCCCAGAAGCCAGGTTAGCCAATCTACAGGTTTGGGAACCGGCAAGCCAAGGTCTTCCTGGGTAAGTGTTTTTTGTGCTGCCAATGCCACCGGGCTTAGTGGTTTTGCCGCTTCTGTTACTGTCGAAATTGGCACTGAGCCAGTTTGGGGCAGTGTTACAGGCCCTTCTTCAGATTTTTGTTGAACTGCCTTTTGGGCTTCAGCAACTGACTGGCTGGAAGCAATTTTATCAAGTTCGAGGAGCGATTGGCTGTCAGAAACTTCTTCATCACCATTGTAGCCGGGGTCAGAAGGCTCCAGCTGGGTAGCGGCAAGGGCTGCCTGTGCCTGGGCTTCAGGGGTTATTTCGAGATTCTGCCCCTCTGCACCGGCAGGAGAGTACACCGGCACTGGACGGCCAGCCATGACATTGTACCCTTGGGTCAGGTAAGAATTAGCACGCCGCAGAGTGGGGTTTGATTCGTAGAGGTTTTGCAGCACCCGCCCCATTTGGTCAGCAGTGCGGTAACGGGAACTGGGCTCTTTGGCCAGCACCTTCATCACCAGATCATCAAGAGCCTGAGGGATTTGAAGATTACTTAAACGCGGTGGATGCGGTGTAGCTTCCCTATGCATACGCGCAAGATCAGTGGAATCTTTGGCAGTAAACGGCAAATTGCCGGTCAAAAGTTCATACAGGATAATACCCAAAGAATACACATCCGAAGCCGGCGATGGTGGAAAACCGGCTGCCTGTTCAGGAGAAAAATAATGCGGCGAGCCCCAAACAACATCGCTACGCTCAAGCGGGTCAATACTTGCCAAAGCACGCGCAATGCCGAAGTCTGTCACCTTCAGACGGCCTTCAGGGGTCACCAGCATATTATGGGGTTTGATATCGCAATGGACCAATCCAGCCCGATGGGCATAGCCCACACCCTGACAAGCCTGGATGATCAACTCAAGGGATTCCTGCACGCTGAATTGCCCCTTTTGGCGGATGAGGCTCTTGAGGTCATCCCCCGGCACGTACTCCATGACGATGAACAGATGCCCCTGGTCAAGGCCAAAGTCGTGCACGGTGACGATGTTTGGGTGGGTGAGGTTGGCGGCAGCTCGGGCTTCCTGGCGAAAACGTTCGCGGAAAGCCAGATCTTTGGAGTAATCCTCACGTAAGAGTTTGACTGCCACATTGCGTTCGAGCATTAGATCCCTGGCTTTATGGACCAGGGCCATCCCGCCGTTACCAAGGGATTCCAAAAGTTGATACCGTTCATTCAGAACGCTTGGGGTGCTCATTGCGCAAATTATAATGCAAATGGCAACCTGGTTATGCTGGGCAGTCCCGTAGCATCTTCAGCCAAAGCTCTTTTCATTAACCCAGAATCCATTTTTTCAACAAAGTCAAGCAAAAGGCAAAGGGCATCTCTCTCAACTTGCTCAAAGCAGGTGGTTTTACCACAACACAAACCTTTTTGAAGGGCTAAATGTGGCAAAAATCTCACGCGCAAATCTCTTTTGGATTTTGTCTAACCTACACCCAAAAAGCCTGTTTTTTGCCAAATATCCAGCACAGCAGATGAGAATTTCGACTCAAACAGCCACTTGCCTTCCTCTATGCAATTACGCGCGTTAATAAATGGAAATTGCTCTGCAAAAGTCGTGCCAAAACCTTGCTTTCCCATAAATTTCCGTTATAATGTTGGAAAGTGTCAAGAAGTGTCATAAAGTGTCAAAGAAAGGAGCGCTCATAGGGCGCTTCGCCGATTAAAAGGGAAATAGAACAGATGTTCTTTGGACAATTTCAACACAATTTAGATGCAAAAGGTCGGCTGACCATCCCGGCTAACTTTCGCGAGCAAGCTCTTGATGGGCTCTACGTAACGGAAGGTTTTGAAGCCAATTTGGTTGCCTATTCCAAGCACGATTTTGAACAAATTGCCACCAATCTGAGCAAACTGTCTATTACCAACGCTGAATCTCGTGCTCTCCGCCGCAAGATTTTCAGCAACTCGGCCAATGTAAGTTATGACACTGCAGGTCGCATCCTGATCCCCGCCAATCTTCGTGCAGTCGCTGGCATTGAAGATACAGTAGTGGTGGTAGGCGTAGGTGATTACTTCGAACTCTGGTCCGCCAAGGCCTGGGCAGAACAAAGCGCCGCGCTGAATGACTCTGGTATGAACAGTTCACGCTGGGAAGCCTTTGACGTTTCCACCCGGGGAGAATGATGATTATGGACGCTGGGCCAGCCGCACCCCATCGTTCGGTACTTTACCAGGAATGCATAGATAGTCTCACGCCAACCAGCCCCAAGCGCTATTTAGACTGCACTGCCGGGGCTGGTGGTGATTCCTGGGGGATTTTGCAGACCTCTTCACCGAAAGGTGAACTGCTTGCCCTGGATGTCGACCCGACAGCAATCTCTCTGACCCGCAATCGCCTGAAGGAATTTGGTCAGCGGGCCAAGGTGGTTCACGGTTCTTATCGGGACGCGGGAGAAATCCTGGGAAAGCTTGGCTGGGATAAGGTAGATGGGATCCTGCTGGATTTGGGGGTTTCATCCATGCAATTCGACCAGACCGAGCGCGGATTTTCGTTTCGTGGGGAAGCCAGCCTCGACATGCGTTTTGACCCCACCAGTGGAAATACCGCTGCCAGGCTGATTGAAATGCTCAGCGAGGAAGAACTGGCAGACATCATCTGGAAGTATGGTGAAGAGCGGGCTTCACGCAGAATTGCCAGGGCTATCAAATTGGCTGGCAAGGTGCAGACGACTACCCAACTGGCGCAGATTGTGCGTTCAGCGCTTGGCAGAACACAGGAAAAGCAAGATCCGGCCACACGCACCTTTCAAGCTTTAAGAATCGCGGTAAACGCCGAACTCCAGACCCTGGAAGAAGCTTTACCTGAACTAGTAGAACTTTTAAATCCCGGAGGAAGGATTGCAATTATCAGCTTTCATTCGCTTGAGGACAGAATCGTAAAACAATTCTTCAAGCGTGAAAGCGTCGATTGCGTTTGCCCTCCAGAACAACCGGTTTGTACCTGCCAACACAAGGCGATCCTGAGGTTGGTCAACCGACATCCGATAAGTCCCTCTGATGAGGAAATATCGGCAAACCCCCGCTCGCGCAGTGCCAAGCTGCGAGTGGCAGAAAAGCTCTAAGTGGCACGTAAACTGCATGGAAAAGGCAATGAAACAAAATCTCGTTCAAGCCTATAAGCAAGCACCCTGGAGACAACAACTCCAGTATACTGGCGTCTTCATGGCAGTCCTTTTAGCCATCGCAGCTGTGGCTGGACTATATTTGTCCATCAGCGGCCGAACTGCCACCACAGGGCGCCAGGTGCAGGTGCTGGATTCCAGGGTGGAAAGCATGAAATTAACCATCAACGATATGCAAACTGAACTGGCCCAGATTTCCTCTGCAAGATCCATGTATGCCCGGTTGAAAGATCTCGGCATGGAATTGATGGATCCGGCTGAAGGCTTATACGTCACAGTGCCAGGTTACCAGGGGCTCTCCGCGTTCAGTCCCAGCCCAAGCCAAAAAATGATGAGCAGCAAGTATCCTGAAATTCTGCCCGAATACACCAGCACGCTGGTGGAGTGGTTCCAGGAAAAAATTAATGCCCAGTTGACAATGAGTCAGGTGAGGCCGTAATGGACCGAAAAGTGGGACGCTTCAAGTTCATCGGGGTTATCTTCAGCCTGGTTGGTTTGGCCATCGTTTTCCAGATGGTACGCATCCAAAACATGCCTGCCAGTAAAGCCATCCTTGATATCGCTGAAAATTACATGGGTGTTAACCAGGTAGTTTACCCTGACCGGGGCAATATCTACGATGCCAATGGCGACCTTTTAGCGGGTAATGAAATCATCTACGAGGTTGGTATTGATTTGCCCAGCGTTCGCCAGCCGGAAACACTGGCCAAGGTAGCCGCGGATGTGCTCAAACTGGATTACGCAAAAACTTTACAGTTTGCCTCCATCGATCCAGAAGCACCGGACAGTCCACAATACATAACGCTTTCTGGTTTTGCTACCAAGGATGAAATTCAGCAACTTGAAATCATCGAAGAGGATTACAAAACGCGCGAACTGGCCAAAGGCGAGATTCGCCCACGTCTGGATGGCCTGATGTGGACGCCCCATAATAAACGCTCGTACCCTGAAGGCGACCTGGCCTCCAACATACTTGGTTTTTACAGCTATCTGGACCGCACTAAAGGCGCTGGTTTTTTTGGTGTTGAAGAGAAATACAACCAACTGTTGGCCGGCACACCCAAAGCGGTCTACACCGAGTTTGACCCTCAAAAGGTGCAGAACCTGTTGGAAGTTCCGCCAGGTGCGAACATTGTTTTGACCATCAACAAAGAAATTCAGGCCATGGTCGAAAAACAACTTGAAGACGCGTTGCGCTGGTCCAAAGCCAAATCCGGCACCATTTTGGTCTACAACCCCAAAAATGGCGAAGTATTGGCCATGGCTACCACCCCACGGCTCGACCCCAACCAATATTGGACTTACGCGAGTGTATTCCCGGGCACGACGCCCTTCAACCGCGCGATCAGTCAGACTTATGAATCTGGTTCGGTTTTCAAAGTTATTACCTTGGCTGCAGCTTTGGATGCTGGTGCGGTAACTCCGGAAACCACTTTCGTGGATACCGGTGGTTATGACATCGGCGGTTACACCATCAACAACTGGGATTACGGCGCCTGGGGCCTTCAGGATATGACTGGTTGCATGCAGCATTCGCTAAATGTATGCCTTACCTGGATTGCCGTACAATTAGGCGCGGACCGTTTCTATGACTATATCAAGGCTTTTGGCTTCGACCGCAATACCGGTGTAGACCTGGCTGGTGAACAACATTGGCCCCTCAAATTGCCGGGTGACAACCAGTGGTACGAAGTTGACCTGGCCACCAATTCATTCGGACAAGGCATTTCAGTCACTCCCATCCAAATGGCGATGGCTGTTGGGGCTGTAGCCAACGAAGGCAAGATGTACGCCCCGCACGTAGTCAAATCTTTGATTATTGACGGCAAACAAATGGATATTAAGCCCGTACTCGTTGGCCAACCGATCAAAGCTGAAACCGCAAGAACTCTCACCGACATGTTGGTGACCTCACTGGAAAGTGAAGCCTCAGATGCGCTGGTTGAAGGGTACGCTCTGGCAGGAAAAACCGGAACAGGTTCCATCGCTACAGAATTTGGCTATACAACCTCAGAAACCAACGCCTCATTTGTTGGCTGGGGCCCGGCAGATGACCCAGAGTTCCTCGTTTATGTTTGGCTGGAAAGGCCAGAAATTTCACAATGGGCTTCGATCGTTGCTGCCCCAGTTTTCTCCGATACCGTCAGTAAGCTGGTTGTCTTAATGGGAATTCCGCCAGATCAAATCCGCGCACAAATCAAAGGGCAGAATTCTGCCAGCAGTCTGGGAGAGTAGAAGATGTTAAACCTCACCCATATCATCCGCGCACTAACGCCAAGCCTTGCCGAGGTAAAACCTTTGCAGATTTCAAATGTCAGCATTGATTCCCGCGAGGTCAAACACGGCGACCTGTTTGTGGCCATCAAAGGTGAAAACACAGACGGGCACAACTATGTCGAGCAAGCGTTCGCAAACGGTGCTTCCCTGGCTTTGATTGACCATGAGATCGAGAGCCAGCATCCAGTTGTTGATCTGCGTCAGGTGGATTTTTTACTACCGGAAACAACACCCTATTGCTTGCGCGTTGACCAGACCATCGAAGCCCTGCAAAAAGTGGCCGGTTACTACCGCTGCCTCTTTGACTTGAAAGTGATCGGCATCACTGGCAGCGTTGGCAAATCCTCCACCAAGGACCTGACAGCTTCAGTGCTTTCGCATCGCTTCAAGACCCTTTCAACCCGCGGCAACCAAAACAATGAGATTGGCCTGCCTTTAACCTTGCTACGCCTTGAAAAAGACGACGAAGCGGCTGTGCTTGAGATGGGTTTCTACGTGCCCGGTGAGATCAAGTTGCTGTGCGAGCTAGCCAAGCCTCAAATCGGGGTCATTACCAATATCGGAACAGTGCACGCTGAACGGGCTGGCTCCATTGAGACTATTGCCCAAGGCAAGGCCGAACTTGTGCAGATGCTACCACCCGCCCCAGATGGGGTGGCAATCTTGAACTACGACGACGAGCGGGTTCTCTGCATGGCAGACCAAACTAAAGCCCGGGCGTTTTATTACGGCCTTAACCCCAAAGCCGATCTTTGGGCGGATGAAATTGAAAGCAACGGTTTAGAAGGTATCCGCTGCCGAATGCATTATGGGGATGAAGTCAATTATCTGACCGCCCCGCTCATCGGTGCGCATTCAATTTACACCATGCTTCGCTCTGTGGCAGTTGCCCTGACGATGGGAATATCGTGGGATTGGATCTTCTACGCCCTCAAGAACACCCCGGTGCGTGTGCGCATTGTGACCACAAAATCAGCGGGCGGTGCCATGATCATCGATGACTCATACAACGCCTCACCAGATTCCACCTTGGCAGCGCTAAACCTGCTAAATGAACTGGGTGGGCGCAAAGTGGCCATTCTTGGCGATATGCTGGAGCTTGGACAGTACGAGAAAGAAGGCCATCAACGCGTTGGCCTGAGGGCCTCTGAAGTTGCTGACGAGATTGTTTTGGTAGGACCTCGCAGCCTCACCACGCATGAAGCTGCACTTTCCAACGAGTTCCCGGCCAGTAAAGTACATTGGTTTGCCGACACTACGGCAGCCAGCGCTTACCTCAAAACCAGGCTTCACGAAGGCGATACAGCTCTCATCAAAGGCTCCCATGCCATGCACCTGGAGAAAATCGTCAGCGCCCTTGAGGAGACCATCTGATGCAAGATACCGCCTTGGCCATCGCTTTTTCCAGCATCGCCTTTTTATTGAGCGTGATTTGGGGTGCGCCCTTCATTCAGTTACTACGCAACCTAAAAATTGGCAAGATCGTGCGTTCCGACGTACCTGAATCGCATATGGCAAAGATGAACACGCCCACCATGGGTGGTTTCATGTTCCTCATCCCAATCACCTTGCTAACCGTGATTATGAACGCGGTTTCGCTCTTTGGTACGCGCTTCTTTGGCTCTTCCACTCTTGTTCCGCTGATTTGCATGTGGGGCTTCGCGGTTATCGGAGCTGTGGATGACTGGGAAGGCATTCGCGGGCCAAGGCGCGGATTGGGAATGAGCTCGCGCACTAAGTTTTTACTGCAACTCGTAGTCGCAGGTGTAATTGCCTACGCTCTCCAGTATATGTTGAGAGTGCCGCATATCTTTTGGCCTTCCGCGCCAACACCACTGAATTTTGGAGTTTGGTACATTCCAGTCGCTATCATCATTATTGTCGGCATGTCCAACGCGGTGAACTTTACCGATGGCCTGGATGGGCTGGCAGCACTGATTTCGATGACTGCATTTGCTGTTTACGCCATCATCGCCCTTACTCAGGGTCAGGTCTACCTGGGGCGCTTCTGTTTTGCCGTCGTAGGCGCATTGGCCGGCTTTATCTGGTTTAATGGCAAACCCGCGGCATTATATATGGGCGATACCGGCTCTTTAGCTCTCGGTGGGACCCTGGCAGTGGTTGCCCTGATGACCGGCCGCTGGCTCTTTCTACCTCTGATTGCCATCATCCCCGTTGCTGAACTTTTAAGTGTCATTATTCAGGTTCTGTACTTCAAAGCAACTCATGGCAAACGTATTTTCAAGAAAAGCCCCATCCATCATCACTTCGAGATGTCTGGCTGGCCTGAAACTCAAGTAGTCATGCGCTTCTGGTTGGTTGAACTGGTTGGCGCGATGGTTGGTTACGCACTCACATTTTTAGGATAAGCCATGAAAAACTTTAGTGGAACAAAATTCGTTGTTATCGGGGCAGCAAGGCAAGGCTTGGCGCTCAGCCAATATCTGGCAAGCCATGGCGCCAAGGTCATTTTGACTGATTCCCGGCCAGAAACAGAGTTGGCCGCTGAAATTGAATCACTGAAAGGGCTAAACGTGGAACTTGCACTGGGCGGGCACCCTTTGAGCTTGCTTGATGGTGCTGATTTTGTCTGCCCCTCCGGTGGTGTGCCACTTACTATCCCAATTATTGAAGAAGCCCTGAACCGTCAGATTCCGCTTAGCAACGACTCACAAATTTTCCTTGAGAGTTGCCCGGCTACTGTCATCGGCATTACTGGCTCGGCCGGTAAAACCACCACTACTGCCCTGGTCGGAGAGATGGCAAAGGCCTACTTTGAGATGAAGGGTGGGGTCAACAAAGCCTGGATTGGTGGCAATATTGGCAACCCGCTGATTAGCCAACTGGATGAAATCCAGGAGGATGACCTGGTTGTGATGGAACTTTCCAGCTTTCAATTGGAGATCATGACCAAATCACCCCAGGTTGCTGCAGTACTCAACATCACGCCCAATCACTTGGACCGCCACGGCAGCATGGAAGCTTACACAGCGGCCAAAGCCCGAATCCTTTCTTATCAGAAAGCTGGCGATGTGGCGGTACTTAACAGGGATGACGCGGGCTCCTGGAAACTAGCAAAAGATTTACGCTCTGACTTACTCAGTTTCGGTTTCCGCGGGCCAGATGGCATGAAGAATGGCACCTACATTGACAAAGAACATATTTGCCTGCAGATTGGCCGAGACCGCGTGAAAATGCTGCCCCTGGAGTGGATCAATATCAAGGGCAGACATAACCAGGCCAATGTTCTGGCGGCTTGCGCCATCGCGGCCGCAGCCTCCATCGCCCTGCCAGCCATTCAAGTGGGGGTGGAAAACTTCAGCGGGGTTCCGCATCGACTTGAATTCGTCAGAAATTTCAAGGGAGCGGATTGGTACAACGATTCGATTGCCACTGCACCTGAACGCAGCCTGGCAGCAGTGGATGCTTTTGACCAGCCAATTGTTTTATTGCTTGGCGGGCGCGATAAGAATTTGCCCTGGGACAAATTGGCCGAGGTCTGCCGCAAGCGGGTTTCACGCGTAATTTTGTTCGGTGAGATGGCTGACCTGGTGGCTGAAGCCATTGGCCCCAAACAACGTGGTCAGCACCTGCAGTCAGTAGTCAAGTGTGCCACCCTGGAAGATGCCATTAGGACGGCTGCCAATCAGGTTGTGGAAGGTGATGTTGTTTTGCTATCACCTGGCGGCACCAGCTTTGATGCCTTTAAAGATTTCGCGGAGAGAGGAGAGATGTTCCGAAAATGGGTGAACGAACTTTAGAAACCCCCGCAGATTTGCGTCGCAAGAGCATGGTCTCCAGAATCTCTATTGACCTGCCCTTCCTACTGGTCATCGTCTGCCTGCTCATTTTTGGCCTGATGATGGTCTATTCGGCATCCTGGGACGCTTCCATTTTGATCAATCAGCCCACCAGCTATGTGTTCTCACGTCAGGTGATGTGGGTGGGTATTGCAAGTGTAGCAGCGTTTATCCTCAGTCATTTTGATTACCACAAGTATGGCCGTTTTATCGTCTTGCTGATGGTGGTTATGATTGCCATCCTGTTTTTTGTGCTGGTTCGCGGAGAAACGCTCTTCGGTTCCACCCGAACCCTCTTTAACGGCTCCTTGCAGCCTTCCGAGCTGGCAAAATTGGGAACCATCATCTATCTTTCTTTCTGGCTTTCCAACCGCAAGGACGACCTGAAGAAGCTCAGCAATGGTTTGATACCGCTGGCATTGATTGTTGGTTTTATTGGGGGCCTGATTTTTGTGCAGCCCGACCTTTCCGCGGCCGCTACCATCCTCATCCTTGGTATTCTGCTCTTCTTCCTGGCCGGTGGAGATTGGAAACAACTGATTGTGGTGCTTCTCTTTGGCGGAGTAGTTGGTTTCGCGTTTTTACAGCTGACAGCCACTGGTAAAGTTCGAATCGCCCAATATCTGAACGGTCTTCAAAACCCCATATTGGGCTCATATCACATCCGCCGCACTTTCGAAGCCATCATCAAAGGACGCTTTTTTGGGGTAGGCATTGGCGAATCCACCACTAAGTTCACCGGTTTGCCATTGGCGCACTCGGATAGTATTTTCGCAGTTATTGTTGAAGAAACAGGCTTATTGGGCGGCGCGCTGGTTATCCTGGCTTATGTCTTAATCCTCTGGCGCGGCATCAAAATCGCCCAGAACGCCCCTGACCAACTTGGTGCTTTATTGGCAGTAGGCCTGACCGCCTGGATTTCTTTGGAAGCTCTCATGAATATCGCTGTCATCTGCGGGCTTTTCCCCTTCACAGGGAACGCCCTACCTCTTCTGAGCGCTGGCGGCTCAAGCATGGTCACCACCATGGCCGCCCTTAGTATTGTGATGAACGTTTCACGGCAAGGCAATTTATTAATCCCTGAAGAAAGGAGTGTGACCGGTGCGACTGTTAATCTGCGCAGGCGGGACTGGCGGGGGCGTGTATCCCGCACTAACCGTTTCAGAGATGCTGAGTAAAAAGGGCCACCAACTCCTTTGGGTTGGCAGTGAAGGCGGCATGGAAGCCAGCCTGGTCGAGCGGGCTGGGATCCCATTCCAAGCCATTCCTGCTGCCGGTGTTCATGGCGTCGCGCTTGGTAAACTACCTGGCAATATCCGCCGCTTGTTCAACGGTTATCACGCATCCAGAAACATTCTCAAGGAATTTAACCCTGATGTTCTGCTCTTTACGGGCGGGTATGTGGCTATCCCCATGGCCCTGGCCGCAAAAAGCCGAAAATCCTTGCTCTTTGTGCCCGATTTGGAACCCGGCCTGGCTCTCAAAACCCTGGCACGCTTTGCCAGCAAGATTGCTGTTAGCGTTGAAGACTCCAGAAAATTCTTCTCGAAACAAGAGAAGGTCAGCGTAACAGGCTACCCCTTGCGGGAAGAATTTAAAAAGTGGGACAAAAGCAAGGCTTTGGCATTCTTCAACTTTGATTCCAAGATTCCCACGATCCTCTTCCAGGGTGGCTCCAGCGGCGCAAGGTCCATCAACCAGGCCGTACTGAACAACCTCGAAAAACTGCTCGAACGTTTCCAGGTTATTCACCTGACTGGCAAGCTGGATTGGGAGACCATCTCCGCTCAGACCACCCACTTTGGCAGCCGCTATCGCGCTTTCAGTTACCTGCATGAGGCTGGTGCAGCTCTGGCAGCAGCTGACCTGGTAGTTTCCCGCGCGGGGGCTTCCTGCCTGGGCGAGTACCCTTACTTTTCAATTCCAGCAGTTCTCATCCCCTACCCCTACGCCTGGCGTTACCAAAAAGTCAACGCCGATTATTTGGCTAACCGCGGAGCCGCTGTCATCCTGGCAGACGCAAACCTCAACCAGGATCTGTTGCCTACGATTGAACAGCTATTTGCTGAAGAAGGCAAGTTGGCAAGTATGAGCCAAGCCATGGGCGTACTTCGTCAAACGAATGCTGTTGAAAAGATTGCCGCGCTTCTTAGCGGGATGGTGGAGGCTTAGCATGCAGAAACGTGTGCACTTCATCGGCATCGGCGGCACGGGTATTTCTGCAATCGCGCTCATCCTCTTGGCAAGAGGCTGGCAAGTGAGCGGTTCGGATGCCAACCCCTCCACCTACTTTGAGGCGGTCACTCAGGCTGGGGCTCAAACTGTGCTTGGGCACGACCCGGAGCTCGTCAGAGGGGCCGACCTGGTAGTGCGCTCTTCAGCCATCAGCGAGACTGACCCCGACGTGCTGATCGCGAAACAGGCGGGCATCCCCGTTCTTAAACGCAGCGAATTTTTGCCGATCCTGACCGAAGGTCGGGAAGTATTCGCTGTGGCTGGCTCGCACGGCAAAACCACCACCACCGCCATGCTCATTGAAGCCCTGCGCGCTACTGGCGATGACCCAAGCTTTATTTTGGGAGCCAAAGTAAAAAGCCTGGGAACAAACGCCCATGAAGGCCAAAGCAGACGCTTTGTGATAGAAGCAGACGAGTATGACAACATGTTCCTGGGCCTCCAGCCAAGCATCAGCCTGGTGACCAATATTGAACATGACCATCCAGACTTCTTCCCCACCGAAGCCGATTACCTGCAGGCTTTCAAAGCTTTCGCCATGAAGACCCGTCAAAATGGCACAATACTGCTCTGCGGCGACGACCGCCTCAGCCAGAAATTACTCGGTCAACTCGAGGATGCTCCTTTCAAGGTGCTCAGCTTTGGTTTTGGGACTGAAAATGACTATCAAATTACAAATTGCCAGACCATCCCATCTGGGAGAAGTTTTGAGTTTAGCTTCAGAGCCAGGTCCCTGGGCATGTTTAAAACCCAAATCCCCGGCCAACACAATGTTCTGGATGCCGCTGCCGCTCTGGCCATGGTTCACCAGTCTGGATTGAACCTGAAGAAAGCCGGCCAAGGGGTACAGAAGTTCACAGGCAGCGAACGCCGCTTTGATGTTTGTTATCAAAAAGCCGGACTGACGGTAATCAATGATTACGGCCATCATCCCACCCAACTCAAGGCCACCCTTGAAGCAGGTCGTGAAGCCTTCCCCCAGGCGCGGCTCTGGGCCGTTTGGGAGCCGCACACCTTCAGCCGTACCCAGAATATGCAAGCTGCCTTCACGCAAAGCTTGATAAGCGCTGATCGAGTCATCATCACAAAAATTTATGCTGCCCGCGAAGCGGATAACGGTTATACGCCCCAGGTAATTGCCGACCTATTGCCCGATCAAAACGCGCTTTACCTGCCCGATTTCGACGTGGTGGCTGAAGCTATCGTTCGAGCGGAGCCCAGCAACGACCTGGTGATCGTCTTTTCTGCCGGTAAAGGCCCTGAAATCAGCCACAAAATTGCTGCCAAATTTGATAAGTACCTGGAGGAAAAAGCATGAGCCTGCCTATCCGCAAGCTTGAAACTTTATTTGGTGAGAGACTGCAGCGCAATGTACAAATCTGCAACTACACCACCTCCAGAACCGGCGGTCCGGTGATTGGGCTGATCCCTGTGAACACATTGGATGAATTACGCAAGGCTGCACTAACTCTTTGGGACATTGAGATGCCCTTCCGGATGCTGGGGTCTGGTTCCAACATGCTCATCAGTGACAGAGGTTGGGAAGGCGTGATGCTGCTGAACCGCTGCCACAACATCAAGATTCACTCCTCTGAAGAAAATCCGACCGTCTATGCAGAAAGCGGTGCCAACTTAGGAGCCATGGCCCGTCAGTGTTCCTTGCGTGGCATCGGCGGTTTGGAGTGGGCAAATTCTATTCCAGGTTCAGTTGGCGGCGCGGTTTATGGTAATGCCGGCGCGCACGGCTCGGATGTTGCCCATGATCTACAATCCGCCCTTATCCTCTTCAAGGACAAAGGCGAGTTCTCATTAATGGCAGACGACATGGGTTATGCCTACCGAAGCAGCTTCCTTAAGCGTGCACACACACCCGCCGTCATCCTGGCAGCCACCTTCAATACCAGCCACAGCACGCGTGAAGCCAGCGTAGCAAAAATGAATGAATTCACCCAGCGTCGCCTGGCAACCCAGCCGCAAGGTGCGTCCACCGGCTCAACCTTCAAAAACCCCGAAGGTGACTACGCCGGGCGTTTGATAGAAGCAGCTGGTCTGAAAGGCATTGTATCTGGCCATGCCCAAATCAGTCCTTTGCATGCCAATTTCATCGTCAACGACGGCCAGGCCAAAGCTCAGGATTACTATCGCCTCATCCGCCTGATGCAGGAAAAAGTTAAAGCCCAATCAGGCATCCAACTAGAACTTGAAATCGAACTTTTGGGAGAATTTGAAAATGAATAAAAAATTATCCCTGCTCCTTGTTTTTGGCGGTCGCTCAGGCGAGCATGCGGTCTCTCTCATGTCGGCTCGCTCAGTACTCAACGCCATTGATCCGGAAAAATATGAGGTCCACCAGGTTGGCATTAATTACGAAGGCCAATGGCTTACGGGCTCAGATGTGCTCGGTCGTTTCGAAAAAGACAACGAGGATTATCTCAGCCCCGCACTATTGCTTAACGAAAGCGGCCGGGTTTTCCTGTACTCACGCAAGGGTCAAAAACTGGTTAAAAACGCCGCTATTGATGTGGTTTTCCCGGTTTTGCATGGCACCTTCGGCGAAGATGGCACCATTCAGGGCCTCTTCGCCATCCAGGACCTGGCGTTTGTGGGCGGGGGCGTACTGGCCTCCGCTGCCTGCATGGATAAAGCTTTCACCAAAACC
This sequence comes from uncultured Anaerolineaceae bacterium, assembly GCA_964391795.1. Lineage (GTDB taxonomy): Bacteria > Chloroflexota > Anaerolineae > Anaerolineales > Anaerolineaceae > Mesolinea. The sequence continues at coordinate 32,747 of CAYMNM010000011.1, forward strand.
ATGGCCAATGTTGCCGGTTTGCCGGTGCTGCCTTTCCAGGTTTTCGAACGCATTGATTTACTCAACGATATGAACGCGGTTGTCGACAGTTGCGAAAAAATTGCCAACTATCCGCTCTTCGTCAAACCAGCCAATCTGGGATCCTCAGTCGGCATCACCAAAGTGCACGACCGTAAAGAACTCAAACCCGCCCTGCTCAAAGCCGCCAGGTATGACCGCCGGATTTTGGTTGAACGTGGCGTGGATGCCCGTGAAATCGAGATATCCGTTTTGGGCAATGAAAACCCTTCCGTTTCAGTTCCGGGGGAAATCATACCGGATGATGAGTTCTACAGCTATACCGATAAGTACTACCACGGCGAGCCTGAAGCCTGTATTCCCGCCCCGCTAAGTGAAGAGATGACCGCTCGCGTCAAGCAATACGCGATTACGGCTTATAAAGCGCTCGATTGTGCCGGAATGGCACGGGTAGATTTTTTCATCGACAAGATTGACAGTCAACTTTACTTTAATGAAATCAATACCATCCCCGGGTTCACGAAGATTAGTATGTACCCCAGGCTATGGCAGGCCAGCGGCTTGCCTTACCCAGAGTTAATTGACAGCCTGATTAACCTGGCACTCGAACGCAAGCAGGAAAACGACAAGACCGTAAGGAAGTTTGAGGATTGATGAGCTCAAGCAAGGAGAAGCTCACCCGCGCAGATGAGATCCGTGCCCGAAGAAAACTCGAGCGCGTGACCCCCAAGAAAGCCCTTTCTGAGGAACAGGCTTATTTACGCAATTCCGAGAGCATCTCCAAAGTTGTCACCCGCAGAAGCCACACCGAAGAAGTACATCCGCTAAACCCTGGTGCAGTGGGTAAAAAGAGCGTTTATGTGCGCACCAATAACCGCGGCAGCGAAATCCGGTTGCCTGCTCTGCCCAACCTGCGCCTACCCTGGCGGATTCTTTCTGTACTCATTGTCATTGCTTGCGGCGTAGCTATTTACTACTTCCAGTTCTCTGACCTTTTCAAGGTTAGAAGCGTCAATATGGCCGGAACCAACCGCATCAGTCAGCAAGCCGTTCTGAACGCCATGAAAATTGAGAACAGCTCCATGATGGACCTGCAACCCGAAGCCCTGCAAGCCAAACTGCTTGCAGCCTTCCCTGAGATTCGGGACGTGAAAATCATGACCCTGTTGCCCAATGAAGTCAACATTCTGATCACCGAGCGCCAGCCTCTGATTACCTGGTTCCTGAACGAGAAACCCGCTTACTGGATTGATGAAGATGGTTACACATTCCCAATCCGAGGCGAACAAATCGGCACACCTTTCTTTATTTATGCTGACGGAGAACCGCCCTACCCGCTTGGTTACCCCATGGAATTGCAAGTGAACCCAAGCCTCAGCAAGCAAGCACCCAGGCTCAAATTGAACCCCAGTGTGGACCCAGACTTTGTGCTTTCAGTGCAGAAGCTAAATGAGCGCCTGCCGGAAAGCTACACCCTCAAATATGAGAAGGCCAAAGGGCTGGCCTGGCAAGATCCCAACGGATGGACCGTCTACTTTGGCAATCGTTCAGCTGACATGGATCAAAAATTGAATGAGTATGATGCCATTGTAAATGAAATATTGGACAAAAACTTGCAACCAACAATGGTCAGCATGCAATTTCTACACGCACCCTACTATCGAACGGAGCCTTAAGTCATGGAAGAACCTATTGTTGTCGGTATTGACATCGGATCAAACAAGATCTGCACATTGGTTGCCCGTGTGGAAAAGAATAACCACCTGCGCATCCTTGGTGTCGGAATTGAGCCATCCCAAGGTGTCAGCCGCGGTGTGATCACCGACATTCCATCTGCAGCCCAGGCAATTTCCCGCTCCGTTGAAAAGGCCGAACGTACCTCAGGGTATGAGATCAACTGCGCCATTGTCAGCCTGGCTGGTTCGCACGTTTCCTCGGTCAATAACCGGGGTGTAGTTGGTATTCAAGGCCGGGTGATTGACCAGCAAGACGTCTTCCGCGCTCTTGATTCTGCCCAGGCAATTGCCTTGCCCCATAACCGCGAAATCGTGCACGTCATTCAGCGTGGCTTTGCCATTGACGGACAGGAAGGCATTCGCCAACCGGTGGGTATGCACGGTTTCCGCCTTGAAGTTGAAGCCCACATCATTAGTGCTACAGCTTCCACCATTGATAATCTGCGCAAGGCCGTCCAGATGGCCGGTATTGAAGTTTCCCAATTTGTACTAACACCTCTGGCCGATGGCGAAGTTGTGCTTTCAGAGACTGAACGCGCGATGGGCGCCGCGGTTGTAGACCTTGGTGGTGGAACTACCTCCCTCTCGATTTACATCAATGGGGATGTCTGGCACACCAACATTTTGCCCGTTGGCGGCAACCTGGTGACCTCAGATATTGCCCAGGTGCTGCACATGCCCATCGACCAGGCTGAAGAAGCCAAGCTACAGCACGGCAATGCTGTTCAGACAGATGTCAACGCCGACGAAAGTTTCAACATTGTGCCTTTCGGTTCTGACCAAAGCAAGAAAGTTCAGCGCCTGGAAATGGTGCAGGTTATTGAAGCCAGGATGGAAGAAATTTTTGACATGGTCGAGCAGGAAATTAAACGATCTGGCTATGATGGCATGCTGCCTGCCGGGCTCGTGCTCGTTGGTGGTGGCAGTTTGCTTCCCGGTGTGCGCAAATTAGCCCAGCGCATGACCGCCCTGCCCGCCAGAATTGGTAAGCCAGAAAACATTAGCGGGCTTACCGACCAGATCAGCAACCCAGCTTATGCCACTGCTGTGGGTTTGCTGCAATGGGCAATTCTCATGAGTGAGACTAACCAGGAGCTCAAAGAAGCCCCTGACAAAAAGTCTAAACGCCCTGCAACTACTGCGGAGAAGTTGCGGAAGGCATTCGGAA
>CAYMNM010000012.1:0-32008 GCA_964391795.1 uncultured Anaerolineaceae bacterium
AACAACCCAATCCATATCCACAAAACCCCAGGTTGAAGAATCAGAGGAATCGTTGCGATTATCCCCTAAAACAAAAAGTTTTCCTTCAGGCACATCCCAGGTGTTCACCCGCCGGGATTCTTCCATGATATAGGGCTCATCAAGGATGATGCCATTGACTTTTACAATGCCATTATTTATCACGACGTGATCGCCAGGGATACCAATAACTCTTTTGATGTAATCTTCTTCTGAATTACCCTGATAGTGAAAAACGACAATATCTCCACGTGAATAATTATCATTCCGATAGGCCAGTTTGTTGACTACCATTAAATTGCCTGGCTTGAGAGTTGGCAACATGCTAATATTTTCCACCCGAACACGTTGTGTCACATAATTGATACCAAAGAATAGGACCAACGCCAAAATCAGGGTTTCAATGAAGTCAAGCGTAGCACTCTTGACTTTCTTTTTCTGGAGTTTTGTTCCATCTGTCACTGGGGCAGTTTCGATTTGCGAAGTATATTCTTCCATTACTTTCAATTCACCAAGTCCCCATCATACCACTTTCAGCTTGATAATGAATATTTTTTTAGCGTTTTTTTAACACAAATTGGATAGGCGTTCCAACAAAGGGATATTCTTCGCGCATTTGATTTTCCAGAAAACGCATATATGTAAAGTGTCCAAGCGCAGGGTCATTACAGAAAAGCAGAAAGGTCGGCGGGTCTGTCTTTACCTGGGTGCCGTAATAAATGCGGAAGGGATGCCCTGTAGTAGAGGGGGCAGTGTGGATGTCCTGCGCACGGGTGAGTACTTTGTTGATCTGTGAAGTGCTTAGTTTCACCTGGCGTTCCTGCCAAACTTTCAGTACCAACGGCATAACCTGATGAACACGTTGCCCCGTCTGAGCAGATATGAAGAGCACAGGTACGTAAGGCAAGAAGTTAAGGGATTGTCTAACTTTGGACTCAAACTCAATGGCGGTCTTTTCATCTTTCTCAACCGCATCCCATTTGTTAATGATCAGGATCACGCTCTTCTTGGCTTCCTGGATAAATCCAGCGATGTGTTCATCCTGAGCGGTAATGCCTGTTGTGGCATCAATCACAAGGAGCGCAACGTTGCAGCGTTCGATTGCCTGCATAGCCCGTAAGACGCTGTATTTTTCAACACCAGGGATGATAGATCCGCGCTTGCGGATGCCTGCGGTGTCAATGAGAGTAACCTGGTTGCCTTCATAGGTAATTTCTGTATCAATGGCATCGCGGGTTGTGCCGGCAATTGGGCTCACAATAGCCCGTTCTTCTTTTGCCAGCTTATTTAAAAGGCTCGATTTACCTGCGTTGGGCTTGCCCACAATGGCTACTTTGATTGTGTCAGGGGCATCTTCTTCTTCAGATTGCTCTGGAAAAAGTGCGATCACTGCATCTAATAGGTCGCCAGTACCAGTTCCATGATAAGCCGAAATCGGGTAAGGTTCGCCAAGGCCAAAACTAAAGAATTCATTGGCATGTAAGGCAATTTTTTGATTGTCCGTCTTATTGACGGCGAGGATGATCGGTGGTTTTGCTACGCCATCTTTCTTGGTCTGGCGTTTGCGCAGGATAGTCAATATCTCTCGGTCAGCCTGGGTGATTCCGTCCTGTACACTCACAACAAAGATGATTACATCTGCTTCCTCAATAGCAATCTCAGCCTGAGCACGAATCTCATCAACAAAATCTTTTGACCCAACCGAAAGAACCTCTTGTGATGCACGTTTGGGAGGATCTATTCCACCCGTGTCGACCACAAAGAAGTCTTTTCCAGACCAATCACCTTCTGCAACCAGCCGATCTCGAGTCGTGCCGGGTGTCTCATCAATGATGGCCAAACGCTGACCCACCAGGCGATTAAATAGCGTGCTTTTACCAACATTTGGTCTTCCGACCAAAACAATCACAGGTTTTTTCATGAGGCTTCTATCTTGAAATCACAACTTCCAGCAAAGCGGGCAGCGTGGATTCGAATTTGATTTTATCGTTCGGCAAGCGCACTTGTGGAGCGAGTTGATAAGTACCAGCAGTTTTTCCTTCCAGATCAACGGTTACTTCAAGATCGCTTTCACTCAGAGTGTTAAGAATGTGAATTGGACCTGAAATATAGGCATTGACACTTTGGGGTGAGACAACCGCTTTTAGGTCGGGCGCCAGGTTTTCAATTATGACTTCAAGGTTGGCCATTTGACGGGAGCTTTCCACAGGAGCAAGCCCCACCTGGACTGATACGGTCTGATCTCCCACTAATTGGATGCCCTGGGGAAGATTGAGGGTTGCCGTTGAGGCGAATGAAAGACTGGCACCATTTAGGTCAATTGGAACCGTTTCGATGAAGGAAGGCATATTCTCGGCCACTTCAGGGTCGGTGGCGTAAATGGTTATATTAGGGGGATCTGCAACAATACCGGTCAAATAGAAATCTGGGGCAATCTGACCTGTTGTAACAATTTTCACGAAGACATTTCGGTAACCACCAAGTTGTTTCACCGGTAAATCGACAGTTACCTTGGCAGGTTCTACACTGACACCGGTCACTTCAACGCCCCGGCTGTCAAGCGCGTGTAGCGTAATGGTGCGGGTAAGATTGCTGCTGAGGTTAGAAATATCCAAAAGGGCAACCAGCTGTGTAACCTTCTGTACCTGCGAAGACGGACCAGATATTTTCGCTTGATATTGGTTAAGTTTTGGCTCTCCCGCTTCATAACCAATTGGCAAGGTTCCTGATTGGCGTAAGGAGATATCCATCTCGGTTGACGCCAGTTTTTCCAGGCTGATTTCGATGGTTTGGGGGGTCAGTTTGCTAACCTTGGCAGGTCGAATTTTCAGATCAACCTGGGGCGTGAGCGAGTAGTCTCCCTCGGACTTGCCAGAAAGATTGATAAAAGCCTGAATCAGTTCGGGGCTATTAGCAAGACGGTTATGAATGGACTGGGGAGCACTTATATTCAGCACCAACGAGCTAACTGATTGTTTCGAAATCAAGAGACCAGGGTCCAAACCGATGACTTTGACCTGCACTGGATTTGTATAGTTCAGTGATTGGTTAGGGTCTGTCTCTGTGACAGCGGCAATCCAGACGATAATTGCCAGGGCAATCGAAAGCAAAATTGTCGGGAAGAATCTTAAGAAACCACGCATGTACTTCATTTGCGCAGCCTCCTTGGTTTGGGGAGGCTGAAAACAGTCTCTTTTTCCCCGGTTGCGGCAGCTTCTTCGCGCGGGTCCATGGTCATGAAGGCTCGCAGGCTATTCAGCAAGCGTTCACCATCAAGGCGTCGGATCAAGCGCCCGCCCTGAGCAATTGAGATCGTGCCTGATTCCTCCGAGACAACAACTGCAACTGCATCACTGACTTCAGAAATACCAAGAGCAGCGCGATGCCGTAGACCAAAAGAACGTTCCGGCAAGGCATTCAGAACGCCACTATTGGAAAGGGGCATTACACAGGAAGCCGCCTTGACGCGATTGCCTTCGATGATTACTGCGCCATCATGTAGGGGAGTATTGGGGTAAAAAATCTGCATCAATATTTGAGGTGTTACTTCAGCATCCAGCATGACGCCATTTTTGTAATACTGATCCAGAAATTGACGTCTCTTGATGACCATCAGTGCCCCTTGCCGGCGTTCGGAAAGCTGTAGGGCAGCGGCAGTGATTGATCGCAGGGTCTGTTCCACCTCTGTTGGTTTCGGGGCGCGGTTGAAAAGGCTGAGGGCACCGAAGCGGCCAACGCGCTCTAAAGCGCGGCGAATTTCCGGGGCAAAAATAACCGGAACAGCCAGAATAAGCGCTGGTGAAAGCGTGCGGATTAGCCATGAGAATGCTGGTAAATTGATGAGGGAAGTCAGCAATGCTACCAGGGCGATTACAAAAATCGCGCCTTTCAGCAGAGTCATCGCTTCGGTATCCCGCAGAAGGTAAAGCAACAGACCAAAGAAGACAGCAACCAACACAATATCCAGAACGCTTAGCCAATTAAAGCGCTGAAATATAAAGAGGATGTTGTTGATTATCTCCTGCATCGGGGCCTTTTCTTCAGTTTAAGTATACCTGAAAGGATTTAGAAAAAGTTTAGTCTGAGAGTGTTTTTATGTAGATTTCCTCTGGCATGAGGCCGTGCTTACGTAATACTTGCGAGATAATCTCCGGCTGCATTCCTGGGATAGGAGTATCACCAGGGAAGAATTTCATTTTTTTGGCTTCTGCGCGCCCCAAAAGTTCTGTTGGTATTAGCAGGGCTTTGGCAAGATGCTGCAGAGAAAAGCCTTCAAAACCATGCAAGACCTTTGTTAATGGTATGCCGTTGCGATGTTGTGGATGATTGGAGAGAAAAAGCGAAAGGCCCGAATCCAGTTTAAAGAAAGTCAGGCAGCTTGCCTGGTCCTGATCGGTCAGGAAAGCTGAGCATTTTGCCAGAAGGCCATAGAAACGGGTTTCGGATGTGTTTTGTGCATCAATATCTGAAAGCAGGGGCAAAGCCTTGTTGTAAAGTGTAGGGCTCAATCGGTTAAAACAAGTACTTTCAGTTTCCAATCTATCTGAAGGTAGTAAGCATTCAAGATCCTTAATACCAGAAAGTACTTGTGCGTAGGTTGCTTCAAAACCATAATCCGTATGCACAAGCAAATCCGCGTGTCTGGCTTTTTCAATTTGAGGAACCTGTGCGGATATGCGGGCTTTTGCATCCGAGGGATCCATCCAGCGTTCATCAATTAAGCGTTGCATGCGTACAGAGTCATCTGCTACAGTCATCCAAAGCGCGTCCAATTTTGATTTAAAGCCAGCTTCTACCAGGTTGACACCTTCGATTACCAACAAGCCGGTATCAATAGAGGCACAAAGCGCGTCAATCTGTTCGTCAAGGATCGGATAAATGATGTTTTCCAGCCGCTTGAGACCAATAGGGTCTGCAAACACGAGACGCCCAAGGTGCTTACGTGAGATGGGAGCCCCTCTTTCAGTAAGTTCACCGATTTCAGGAAAAGCATCGAGTATTGACTGGTAAGCGGAGCCAGACGGTAAGTATGTATACTGTGCCAGAAGGTCGGTATCCACAGTGATTGCCCCAGCATTTTCCAGGTATTGACGCACTGCGCTTTTGCCTGAAGCGATGTTTCCGGTGAGACCAAGTATGAACTTTCGCTGGGTGGACATAACTTAAGTATATCCTAATGGTGGAGGGCAGAATGCTATAATGTCGGCATGCTTGAAGCTACGGTTAAAAAAGCACTATATGAAGAATGTCGGCTCCAGGAAGGTGCAACCCTACTAGTGGCGGTATCCGGGGGGGCGGATAGTCTGAGCTTGTTGAAAGTGTTAAAGAAACTCGACTTACGCATCATTGCCGCCCACTTCAACCATCATCTGCGCCACATTTCTGATCAGGAAGCTTTGGGTCTGCAAAAGATTGCCAAGGAATGGGGTGTTACCTTGAAACTGGGCGAGGAGGATGTAAGTGCCTACGCCAAGAGAGAAAAACTTGGCGTTGAAGAAGCCGCGAGGCAATGCCGCTACAACTTTCTTTTCAAAACAGCAAAAGAAGCAGGAGCCAATGCCATTATCACTGCGCATCATGCGGATGATCAGATTGAGACCATCCTGATGCATTTCTTAAGAGGTGCGGGTTTTAGTGGTCTTGAAGGTATGCGCCCAGTGAGTTATCTGAGGCAGTTTTCCACAGAAATCCCACTTTGGCGGCCCTTGCTTGGTGTTTCAAAAGATGAAGTATTGGATTACTGTAACGAGCAAGGCCTGGAATTCTTTACTGATGAAACCAATGCTGATAAGAGCTATTTTCGTAACAGCTTAAGACACATCCTCATTCCCGAGATTGAAAAGCTTGCTCCAAGTTTCCGTCAGACCATCTTGCGCAACGCCCAAGCCATTCAAAAGGATAACGATCTGCTACGGGCACACTACCATAATCCAGGAGAAAAACTGGATCAGGAGATTCGCATCGAAGCTTTGTCTTTTAGCCGGCAAAAGTTCTTACAGTCACTACCAGCAGAACAAACCGCCAGGCTAAAAGAAGCCATCCTGGCATTGGACCCAAATTTACGTGACATTGGCTTCAAAAAACTAGTCCAACTAAGTGAAAAAATCGGAACAGCCACCAGACGGACTGAAGTTGGGCATGGCTTGATCCTACAGATAGACGGAGATGAGGTATTAATAAAGCGAAAAGATAGACCGGTGCTGGGGTTTCCACAGATAGACACTGAAATAATACTGGATTGTGACCAACTGCCACAAAGGATCACACTGGCAAATGATTATGACATCCTGGTTCAAACCATTCCTTGGGCGGTCTTTGAAGGTTTGCCTGCAGCAACCAAATGCGATGCGATGCATGCATTCCTAAGTTGTGACAAAGTTGGTTCGTCTCTAATAATTCAAACACCATTTCCAGGCTTACGATGGCGTCCTTTGGGTATGATTGAAGGCAGCCAAAAACTTAGCGATACTTTTGTCAATGCAAAAATTCCTCAGTCAGCGCGAGCAAAATATCCTGTGATCATGAAGAATGGTGAACTAGTCTGGGTTCCTGGTTTACGGATTAGCCAAGTCTTCCGATTAGTAGAAAAAGAGCCCCAGATCTTACACCTGGAGCTTCTTCAAACCACTTGAGGGATTAATCGACCCAAAAAACTCTGTTAAGAATATCGTGGATAGCAGGAAGGTTGGGGGCAAGAACTTGTGCCCCTGCATCAGTAACAAAACCTTGAGCTTCGCTGGGGGTGATTGAAAAACTTGTTATCATCTCTTTGTCGGTGTATTTAACAAGCGGAAGGGCATAGAGCACAAAATCGGAGATTTTCATATCGGTTTTCACTTCTTCAAAAACAGTCTTGAAAATTCTGGGCCAGCGCTCCCTGATGATAGTTGGGCGAAAGAATTGCTCCAACATAGCTTTTAAGACTTCCTGGGCCCGTCGATTGCGTTCGAAATCTGAAGAATTTTTCCGGGCGCGCACATAGAAGAGCGCCTGTCCATCCCCAAGTTCATGTAAACCAGGTTCAAGCGTGAGCCATTCAGTACCGGCATCATCATAAGCTTCGTTGAAGGGTTTCCCGACATTGACAGTGATATTCCCAAGTGCCTGAATGATTTTTTGAAAGCCCTCAAAATCTACTCGGATTGTATGGTCAGGCCGAATACCAAAGTTAAAGGCAAAAGTATCGCTGACCATCTGGTCACCACCTATTTCATGGGCGACATTAATCCTTTGCGGACCGTAGTTTGGAATCTGTACCCAAAGGTCGCGAGGGAATGAAATTAGATTGATCTTATTTGTGCGCAGGTTGAATGCTGCCAAAAGCAAAACATCGGTGCGATAACTGCCATCATAGCTATCAGTGCCCTCAAAGAGGATTGTTTTAACATACGGCGGCACCTGCACGCGCAAGGGATTACCATCAAGTAGTAGGTCAGTTTTTTGAGACGTCGATGCTGCAGACCAGAGATTAGTAAGAAAACCCGGCTCGCCCTCACGTATCTTGTTGACCGAGATAGTGGACATGACTAATAAAGCCAGGGCAATGAGAGCCACCAATACAAAGAGAAAAACGGGTTTGCCCCGGTTAGTCTGTTTTGAATACATATTTCCTGAATTCTGTTTATTAATTGCTTATTTCTGGAGCCTGTTCGTTGGCGAGGTTCTTGAGTTTATTAAAGACTTCGCGCCATTGGATCTTGGATATGCCTAGCTTCTGGCGAATGGTATCTGATTCTACGCCATCCAAAAGATCGTTCACAGCACTGGTCCACCGGCACATATCAAATGAAATATGCTTGTCGAGCTTGGCTGCATTTGTAACATCTTCAAGAAGATATTCCAAACGGCGTTGAGACCAGGGGAAAACCTGGTCCTTGATTTGGTAAAGTTCAGCATACTGTTTGTAGGCTTCGACCCACTCAGGGGAAACAGTGACCTTGCGTTCCTTGTAGTGCTTGGAACTGTTGTTGTAGCGCACATGAATAATGCCGCCTTCAGGTGTGTCAAGTTCCAGGTGGTTAGTAAAGAGGGAGAGACATTCACCTTTTTTCAATGCAGTCTCAAGGACAAGCCTCAAAAGGACGTATGGGCGATGGTCAGGTTTGGCTGAAGTGCGCAATCCATCTGCGGCATCCAGAGCCTTAGCAGCCTCTGCCTTGGTGAGTACTTGTGGCAAGGGGCTGGTAACGGTCTTTTGGATAATTTTCTCAGCTGGATCGGTTGGAATGGCACCGTTTTTGTTTAACCAACGGAAGAAGCTTTTTAAGGATGTAATCCGTCGCGAAAGTGTCTTCTCAGAGCAAGGAACCTTGCGTTCATTGCTAAGCCAGTTGAGATAATTCTCCAGATCGGCATTGGTAATTTGGCCGACGGTTTTATCAGGGGGAAGGTACGAAGCGAGGAGAGAAAGGTCAGCCACAAATGCCTTGAGTGTATGCATGGAGCGGCCTTGGTCACGTAGATAAAGCTTCCAGGCTTGAATAGCAGGCAGGAGCATAGTGAAACTGGTGATGTGGGCGCTGAAGGATTCCTGACTCATGGATAAACCTCTTTCGTATAGATATCAAGAATAAGTCTAAGACCAAAATCTCAGGCTGTCAACCAGCTCAAAAACAGGTTTTAGCTCACTGGGCAATGCGATAGAGGGCCTCATTGAGCATTGGTTCGATCATACTATGATCGGGGATGAGAACCTCCGCGCCAGTGGCAATGATCCAATCAACAGCCATTTCTGGAGAAATCGCGAACCGACGCAGATTGTCAAAATTTGTCAGGTCATTAAACCTGCCAATATTCGCTAAAAGGACTGAAAGAGGTAAATTGGTATCAACATATTCACGATAGATGCCATAGAGTTCAGGAGCTTTTGTCAGCATGTTCAGATTCAGTGCCTTTTTAGCAATTGCTTGCACAACATCCTGAGCCCGACGGTTTCGATCAAAATCGCTCGTAGAGTAGCGCGCGCGTGAGTACCAAAGCGCCCACTCACCGTTCATGTGCGTAGTTCCAGCCTCAAGGATGCACCATCTCTTTTCGTTCAAGAAGCATCCATCCTCAAAACGTTGGGTTACTTCAACATCAATGCCATCAATACTGTTCACAACGGCTTCAAAAGCGTTGAAGTTAACCATGGCATAGTAATCAGGTTTGAAGCCAAAGTTGGTTTCAAAAGTAGCTTGAAAGTTCTGGAATCCTCCGCAACGCCAGGCATTATTTATCCGATCTTCCCCACAACCTGGAATGGTAACGTAGAGATCCCTTGGGAAGGAAATAAGGGTGGTTGTGTCATGGCTTGGGTCAATCGAGAGAATCATGATCACATCCGTACGGAAGTTCCCCTCCCCGTAATCATCGACCCCAAGGAGCGCAATGTTGAGCTGTCCTTCTGGAATTCTCCAGGAACTAATAGATTCAGTCGGAATGATTTCTTGATTCGAGATGGTTTCTTGGGTTGGAATGACCTGCTCAATCAATCCTTTTTCAACTGCTTCAGCAAGGGCATTGACATCTGATGGTGCAGGGGCGGGATTGGACTCTCCAAGCTCTAACTCAAACGGAAATGAATCATTGAGAACCATTGCCCTAACCACCACGCCTGTGAGAAATAAGCCAATCAGCGTGCAGACCAGAATGCCTACACCCATCAGGGCTAAAGTTTGGTTTCTTCCCAATCTTCTCATCACTAACCTTCTTTTTCCAATTTCCATTCGCTTCCTACTGTTACTGGCAGAAGGATCCGATAAGCTGTGGCATTGGGTTCAGGATTATTGACCCACAAGTGCCCGCCACTTGACTTGACCAAATCGAGGGCTTCGCGCAAAGCGCAGGCATCGCCAATGCCTACAGGTACAGGAGATGTGTTGCAAGAAATGTACTTTAAGAAGTGCTGAAGGTCCGTAGGTGAAAGCCCGCCGCCAAAATCAGTGATATTGATCTCTATCGTTTCAAGCTTACCTTCAGGTTCTCCGCTTTGGACTTCAACTTTAACTTGCCCGTAATTGGGGGAAGCTAAACAAGCATTACGCTGCAATTGTTCCAAAATACGCGATAAGCGGACTGTCTGAGAATAATCAAGATCAGGGATGGGTTGGACTGTGCTGACGCAAGTTTGCCCTTGCCTGGCAAAAAGATTGGCATTGCTGCGGATTTCGGCCTCGATGCGTTGGCGAGTGCTGGTAGATCTTTCCTTGCTGTGGTTGGCGGTGGTGTTGGCTTCAGTGGAATGAAAAAACTTTTGCTCAACTGAGTTCTGCGGGGCGATGGCATCCAAAGCTGAGTTTGCAGCAGAAAGGGCTTCTTTTAATTGGTCAAGATGTGCGGCATTACGTGCGAGCGAGTCTTGCAGGCGATATTTTTCCTGTTCAAGCTGTTGAGTTCCTTGCGTTGTGGAGGTCTTATCGATAAGCCTTTTGTTAAGTTCATCCACCTGATCTTCCAGATTTTGTTGTCGCTCGGACCAAAGGCGCACTTGTTGGGTGCGTTCCTCGAGTAGACGATTTTTGTCTGCCCGGATAGTTGCCAACAAGGCATTGGTTTTTTGCATCTCTTCCTGTAATTCGGCCTGGCTGGCATCGATCGATAAATTACCCTTTGTTGCCGATTGTGCCTTTTTCGGGTTTCTGGTGAGTGACTCTGAGTGTTCAAGCAGTTGCTGTAATTTTGGGCGTAAAACCTTCAGCTTGTAAATTTCTTGTTCACCCCAGGCTTTTTGAGTATATGGTGTAGCGAAAAGCAGACCGTACTTGTGGTCTGAATTGAAGCTTGGAATTGGATAATAAAGCAAGTTGCCAGCTTGATTGTAAGAACTGGATTGGAGAAAAGCGTTTTCTTCAATGCCTTTGCCATGGCGATTGGCGACAAAAGGAATATCACTTGCGTCAGCTTTTTGAAAGCCAGGAACTTTGCTGGATGGAATTTCCTTACAGTTTATGAATTCTTCCCGGATGAGGTCAAAGATCTTGAGCATTTGATAGGTCCCAGTATTCGTGTGTGCGGTTACACCACAAATGTCAGCTATTAAGTAGAGGCTAAGGCTGTGCGTAAGTGATTCGAGTAAAGCGGATTGTTCGGTCTTTAACCCTATTTCCAACATCGAACTTGCCAGGATTGGCGAAAGGTCTGGCTTGGTGGCCGCAATTGAAGTACTTCGGGGTTTTCGTGAAAGAAACTCGATTTTCTTAGTGGTAGAAGAAATTGCGTAGAGGGCGAGAACAACAAGTCCAAGCAGTTCAGCACGCGGATAGATTTTATTATCAGTAAAAATCAATTCTCCAATGGAACCAAACGCAATAATTATTAAGTAGGTGAATCCGAAAAAATTGATGCGAGGGCGTTGGCGAATCAAGTGGATAAAACCGGTAAAAAGAACGCCAATGCTCAGTAGAATCCAAGCAAGATGAAAAGGTTGTGTTTGAGAAGTTGCCAATTGAGCTTGAGGCAACCAGAGGGCAAAAGCAGCAGTTCCCGTTACCAACAATGCAAAGCTAATTCCCAAGGCTGTCTGAGCGGAAGATTCAGGCTCATCTGAATGTCTAAATGCCCATGTCAACCATAGCAAACTGATAAAGCTTACCAGGCTGTCAATCGCAGGCAATCCGAGCCTGAAGATTTCTGAGCTACCCCAAAGTAAAAAGAGACTTAAAACAATGAAATTTAAAGCTAATAGAACAACCAAGGTTGTTTTCAGTACTTTGGTGTATTGCTGTCTTCTAAAGTCAAACGCCAGAAGCCCTGCTAAAAGCAATAAGGAGGCCAGATGGAAAAAGAAGCTTGCAGGTAAGTTCAAGCCACTATCAGGGTTCATCACCAGATTTACCATTTTTTTGCACGCCCGTTTCTACTTGCTCCATAAAATGCAAGTTCTATACCAAACAGGGTGTGTCCAAATAGACTGAATTACAGTTTGGCCAGGCCTGAACGTAGACGTCTTAGAGTTTCCTCTTTTCCAAGCAAGTCAGCCAGCTCAGTTGCACCGCCAGGCGTTGCTTCGAGACCAGAACAAGCTGTACGAATAGGCCACATCACTGTACCAACCTTTTTACCGGTTTCGGAAGCGAAAGACTTGAGGCAAGCAAAGATGGTTTCATTGGTCCATGGGTCAAGTGCTTCCAGTAAAGGTATGGTTTGTTCCATAATCTGCCGGCTCGTTTCCAAGGTAGACTTGGATTTTTCATTGATGAACAAACCTGATTCGTAAGCTGGCAATTCAGTCAGGAAGGCTGTCATTGCTGGTATATCGCTCAGGCGTTCGGTCCGCACCTGGATAAGGCGGCTAATTTTTTCCAGGTCAAACTCAAGCTGCTTGAGCGAGTCCGGATACCAGGCCAGGGCGATTTGGTGGAAAGCTTCGGGGCTGAGCCGGCGAATATGTTCCCCATTCATCCAGGTAAGCTTGTCCATTGAAAAACCAGCTGGCGATTTGTTGATGCGGTCAATGTTAAAGACCTGCACCAGTTCTTCAAGCGAAAATATCTCTTGGGAGCTGCCTGGGTTCCACCCCAATAGGGATACGTAGTTAACAATCGCGGAAGGCAAGAAACCCATCTCGACCATTTGCTCGAGGGTGGGGGCTCCCTTGCGTTTTGACATTTTTGTGCCATCTTCATTGACAATTAGCGGGCAATGCACCAACACGGGTGATTGCCAACCAAATGCCTGGTAGAGCAGGCTGTACTTGGGGGTGGATGAAATATATTCCTGGCCGCGCACAACATGGGTGATCTCCATCAGGTGATCATCGATGACGTTGGCGAAGTTGTAAGTGGGGAAGCCATCGCTTTTCAGCAACACCTGGTCATCCAGAAGGGCATTATCAAAACTGATGTCGCCCAGGATGTGATCATGATAGGTAGTTGTTCCGGTGTCGGGGATGCGCTGGCGAATAGCAGCGGGCAATCCCTTAGCCTGACGCAGTTCAACTTCCTCCGAACTGAGATGACGGCAAATGTCACGCTCACCGGCGGTAGGAAGCTCATTATCATCCTCAACTATGCGTTCTTCTTTTTGGCAGAAGCAGTAGTAGGCTTCACCTTTAGCCACTAGTTCTTCGGCATAACGTTTGTAAATTGGCAGACGTTGACTTTGAACATACGGACCGAATCCACCATCTTTATCAGGGCCTTCATCATACCTAAGTCCAGCAAGTTCAAGTGAATGGTAAATTGCCTCAAGTGCGCCTTCTACGTAACGTTTGCTGTCCGTATCTTCGATGCGCAGCAGAAATTTACCGTCACCATGTTTGGCAATAAGGTATGCATACAAAGCGGTGCGTAAATTGCCGACGTGCATAAAGCCGGTTGGGCTGGGGGCGTAGCGGGTTCTAATCATAGTTCACCTTATCCGATAGAATACATTCTGATTACTATTTTAGCGCAAGCGAGGCAGGAATGAAAAAAACCATAGATGTCGCCAGAACTAATTCGATAGCATGGGATACCTGGAGTGCTCAGGGCGTTGGTTACACTGTGCCCATAAAGCATGAGGCTTACTTGAAAGCCAAAAATGCGGATTTGGACCTTTTTCTAACCCCGGGCAGGAGTGTTCCTCTGGATTGGTTCCCTGAATTGGAGGGTTTGAAGGTTTTGGGTTTGGCATCAGGTGGAGGGCAACAAATGCCGGTCTTTAAAGCCAAGGGGGCGATTTGCACTGTCTTTGATAATTCTTTCGCCCAATTGGCTTCAGAAAAAATGGTAGCGAAAAGAGAGCATTATCAAATCTGGACTATTAAAGGCGACATGGCTAAACCGCTGCCATTCGCAAACGAGTCATTTGGATTGATATTTAATCCTGTTTCAACCTGTTACATTCGGCACCTTGAGCCGCTCTGGAGAGAATGCTTCAGGGTACTTAAACCAGGGGGAGTATTGTTGACGGGGTTTTCTGTGCCAATCACCTGGGCCTTCAATTCCACGGATAAATCTGTTGAAGAAATTCGCGTCATTAATAAATTACCCTATGATCCGATATCGCTCATGGAAGCTGGCGGAGAACTGCAATTTGATTATGGTTCATTGCAGTTTTCACATAGCCTTGAAACGCAATTAAACGGCCAAATCAAGGCTGGTTTTTGCCTCACACATATATTGGAAGACACCGATGCTTGGAGTCCTGTGGGGCAATATATTCCTCTGTACATGCTGACCAGGGCTGTCAAGCTTTGAAGCCTTGCTAAGATATAAAAAAGGCGCGTAAGCGCCTTTGATAAAAAAATCCAACTACATCTTTAGCTATAGGGCAGGATGGTCAAAAAACCTGGCAAGATCTTTGCGTTGTGACTGATGTACTACAGCCACAATTTCATCGGCTTCCTGAAAAACAGTGTCTCCACGAGGAGCCATCATCTTGCCATCGCGGATAACAGCAACCACCGTGCTTTGGTCAGGGAGGCTAAGCGAGCTGATGCTCTTGCCAATGGCTTCTGATTGGGGGTGGATCTTTTCTTCCACAAGCTGGAAATTACCTTTGCGCATGATGTGCAAGGTCATCATATCGCCAAGCGACATTTCTTCCGCGATCAACTGCGCCATTAAATCGGCTTGGTTGAGGGCAACATCAACACCCATCAAGTTGCTGAACATCCAGGCATTTTTGGGATGGTTTGTGCGCGCAATTGTGCGTGGTACCATAAACTGGAATCTTGCAAGGCTCGTGACGATCAAATTGCTTTCATCCGTGCCTGTGACTGCCGCTACAACCTGAACTGTACGAATACCGGCTTGCTCTAAGACGTCCGGGTCGGTGCCGTTCCCAATAGTCACAAACTCCTTGGGCACATCACGGGTGATTCTAGGCAGTTCTTCAGCACGCTGTTCAATTAAGCGCACGTCGTGCCCTTCTTTTATTAAATAATCGGCCAGGTAAGTGCCAATCTTTCCGCCGCCAATAATCATTACTTTCATAGCAATTCTCCTTTTAGGCGAAGGCCTTGGTAACCTTGTCTTTGGATCCGGTGATGCAGAGCAAATGAACAATGTCACCGCGTTGGAAACTCGTAGCAGGATCTGGCAGGAAGGTTTTGCCGTTACGAGTGATTGCCGAGACCTGGATTTCACCTGGCAGGTTGATGTCATTCATACGTTTGCCAGCCATATTGGTGGTTACATCCACGTCCACAAGCACAACCTGCCCGGCACCGATGCTGCGCTCAATTTGCAGTTGGGAGTAGACCAGGGTGCTGATCATACGCTCAATTCCCAAAGTCACTGGTGAAATGGTTTGGATGCCCATACGCCGGTAAATCTTGGCTTTTTGAGGCTCGTAGACGCGGACTGAAACCCTGGGAACGCGGAAGTAACTTTTTGCGATTCGGGCGATGACAAGATTGGCCTCGTCCGAGCCGGTGACAGCTGCCAGCGCGTCACATTTCTCGATCCCCGCGGCAATTAAAGTGTCCTGATCGAAGCCCAAGCCATTGAAGGTTTTGCCTTTGAAGGCAGGGCCAAGCGCTGCCAGGGCAGCAGGGTCGCTATCAACCACGGCAACCTCTACGCCGAGCAGTACTAGATTTTTTGCCAGGCCTGAACCTACCCGGCCGCATCCGATGATGAGTACCTTCATAAAGTACCTCCTTGGGCTTGTTTTTCGTATCTCTTAGCTTTCTGACCGACAAACCATTTTCGGATAGCATCTGCAATCGGGTTTATCGGGATAAATAGTATCAAAAATAGCCAATAGTGGGGTGCAAATGGCTTTGTTTGGATAAAGGTGTTGAGAAATGGCAGGTAAACGATTGCCACAATCAACGCCACTTCAAAAGCAACCCCATACCAGATCAGAGGATTGACAAACCATTTTTGCTTGAAAAATGGGATGCGGTTGGATCTTTGAGCAAAAAGGTTACCTACCTGTGTCATCACCACGGCAGCAAGCGCCATTGTCGTGGCAGGGTAGTAAACAGTGTTAGCCATGGCTGAATTCTCGTTGGGCAAGTTAGTCCACTGGCCGGCATATCCATTGGTATGGTAGAAGAAGTAAAAAGCTGCCATGGCCGCTAGCGCTTGTAGTGGGCCATGAACGCCGTAAGCTTTGAGAATCAAGTCCTTGGTGATGATGTGATCTGTGGTTTTGCGCGGAGGCATCTGCATCAAGCTGCTTTCCGGCGGATCAGCAGCCATAGCCAGCGCGGGCAGCATATCCGTGCCCAGGTCGATGGCCAAAATTTGCATTACCCGCAGCGCAAGCGGTATAGACCCCGCCGATAGGCCAAAAAGGATGAATGGGATTGCTTCAGGGATGTTGGAAGCGAAAATGTAGGTGATGAAGCGCTTGATGTTTTCGTAAACTGCCCGGCCCTCTTCGATGGCGTTCACAATGGAGCCAAAGTTGTCGTCTGTCAGGATCATCTCGGCAGCTTCTTTGGCCACATCTGAACCCGAAATACCCATGGCTACACCGATATCTGCTTTTTTGAGTGCCGGAGCGTCATTAACGCCATCACCAGTCACGGCAACAATGTTACCGTCATCCTGCAGAGCGGAGACAACCCGCAGTTTATGTTCTGGGGCCACACGGGCAAAAATCACTTGTTCTTTTACCACTTCCCTCAAAGTTGTATCGTTCATTTTTTCAAGGTCGACGCCGGTGATGATGCGCACACTATCGCCTTTTACAATCCCAATACGCCTGGCGATGCTCTCTGCAGTCAGACCGTAATCCCCAGTGATCATGATGATGCGAATACCCGCCGTGTGGCACTTTTTGACAGCCTCTGCCACGTCAGGCCGGGGCGGGTCCTGCATGGCAACCATACCTGTGTATGTCAAATCTCGCTCGATGGTTTCGATGCTGTAATCCTCAAGGTCCTCTGGAAGTACTCTGCTTGCCGCGGCCAAGACGCGTAAACCCTGGCGAGCGTAGCCATCATTGACATTCATGATGAAGTCAAACCATTCCTGTGTCAGCGGAATGACTTGCTCACCTACCAAAATGCTGTTGCACTGATCGAGAATTTCCCGAATACCGCCTTTGGTGTGAGCAGTGCGGGTGAAGTGGCCACGATAATCCTTTTCCATCTGAACGACTGTCATGCGCTTGCGGCGCGAATCAAAGGGCAACTCAGCAATATTGGGTTCAGGGTTGAGTTCTTCCTTGCTATAACCGGCTTTACTCGCCAACACAATTAATGCGGCTTCGGTAGGGTCTCCCAATACTTTCCAGCGTTGGCCATCGCCGCTGCTTGGGTCTGGGGGTAAAAGCCGTGAAGTGTTGCATTTAGCATGGGTCAGGATGGTACGGCTCAAAGCAATGTCCCGCCGGGGGTCAATTTCTTGCTTATTTTCAGTGATCCTGCCAATCGGCTGATAGCCAACACCTTCAACTTGCACTTCACGGCCGGAGGGTTTGCTATCTGAGTTGGACTTCGGCACCCAGATGGTGTTTACGGTCATTTCGTTCTGGGTCAGCGTGCCTGTTTTATCCGTGCAAATCACGGTCGTGCAACCAAGGGTTTCCACAGCTGAAAGCTTCTTGATAAGCGCGTGTTTTTTGGCCATGCGTTGAGTACCCATAGCCAATGCCAGGGTAACTGTAGGCAACATGCCCTCTGGTACGAAAGCGACACACATGCCAATAGCAAAGAGGATGGCTTCTACAAGGTCATTTTTCGCAAGGAAAATGGCTATCAGGAAAAAGACAATGGCAACCGCGATAGCAGTATAAGTAATTACTTTGGTTGCAGTCTGCATTTCCTTTTGCAGAGGTGAAAGGTCGTTTCCGACCTCCTGAGTCAGTTTAGCAATGTGCCCAAACTGGGTGTTCATGCCTGTCGCATAAGCGATAGCCTTGCCAGAGCCTGCAGCCACAAAAGTGCCAGCGAAGATCTGGTTTGAAATTTCAGTTTCGGTCAAGCCTTCACCGCTAACGGGAAGGGCAGAACGGTTTACCGCGCGGGATTCGCCTGTAAGTGTGGACTGGTTCACACGCATATCCGCACTGGTAACCAGGCGACAATCAACCGGTATGCTGTCACCTTCCTGGAAGAAAATCACATCTCCTGGCACGATCTCTTCAGCAAGGATTAATTTTTCTTCGCCATCACGCATTACTCTTGAAGAAGAGGGCAGGATTTTTTTGAGCGCTTCAGTTGCTTTTTCAGCTCTGTATTCCTGGAAGAAACTAAAGACTCCGTTGATCAGGTTCACTGCCCAGACAGCGATAGCCAATTCGGGCATCTTTGCGATCACTGCCCCGATGCCTGCCACCCATAACAAGATAGCCATCATGTGCGTGAAGTTATCCAGGAATTTTAGCAAGAGAGGCTTGCCTTTGATTTCACGGATTTTATTCAAGCCGAAGATGGATTGTCTGTCTTTTGCCTCAAGACTACTTAGACCTTCAGGGCGTGAGCCCAAGGCAGCATAAAGTTGCTCAGGATTGAATTCCTGTTTCTTTTGTAGAAAATCAGGGCTAATTTCTTTAAGTTCGCTCATTGAAGTATTGATCCTTGGTTGGCTCTACCGAGCCAAAACATAAATGCGACCCTGAATAATACTCCTGCTCAACCCGGAGTCAATGGTTTGGACATAGCAGAAGGAGCGATTTAACTTGCCATTAATGATAACGCAAGCATGAAAAAGCGCTGAAAGGCGCTTAGAATAAGAAGCTTTCGGTGCAGGTCTGATTGGCCAGGTCATCCTCGTCAAATAGGATTCCGGGGATGTGGGTAAGCAATAGGTCCTCTAGCTCTCTGTGCGTTAATTTATCCAGAGAAGGTGAAAAACGGGCTCCGATGCGTTTCGCGGCTTCAAGCAGGTTGGCTTGAAAAAGCAATTCATAAATCTGTTCGCCAGATTGCAAGTGCCGCTTGCGGATGCGTAACATGCGGGGATTCATTAACCCTGGGGCTTCGCGTACTTCAACAGGCATTTGGCTGGTTTCGGGCTCAGATTGTGAGTTCAAGGCCAAGTTTTGCAGAAGGCGTGTTGCTTCCGATCTGCTAAGTTTTCCTTCCTGAACTTCTCGCAGAATGTGCATGCGTTCTTCGTAAGGATTCATGGCTCTATTCTAATCTTTTTTAATTGTCAACGTTGAGCTTAATAGGGCTATTGAGAGGTTAGCTTAGTTATAATAAGGAAAGCCAAAGGAGAGACCATGCCAGGAAAAATCGTAGAATGCATCCCTAATTTTTCAGACGCCCGTAGGCCGGAGGTCATCAAGCAGATTGTTGATGCTGTGGCTGCCGTTGAAGGTATCCGCATCCTGGATACCCACTCAGACACGGACCACAACCGCACAGTTCTGACCTTTGTCGGTGAACCAAATGCAGTGGAAGAAGCTGCCTACCGTGGAATTGCCAAAGCGGCAGACCTTATTGATCTTAACCAACACCAGGGTGAACATCCCCGGATTGGTGCAACGGATGTAGTTCCTTTTGTGCCCATTTCTGGCATGACCATGACGGAATGTGTTGAGATGGCAAAAAGATTGGGCAGGCGAGTTTCTGAAGAACTGAATATCCCCGTCTTTTTCTACGAGGAGGCAGCATTAAGGCAGGACCGCCGCAACCTGGAAGACATTCGCAAAGGCGAGTTTGAAGGATTAAGAGAAGTAATTTCCTCAGATCCATACCGCGAACCTGATCTTGGTCCAAAAGCTTTGGGTAACGCTGGGGCAACGGTTATTGGTGCCCGACAACCCTTGATTGCTTACAACATCTACCTGACTACCAGTGATGTTAGCATTGCAGAGAAGATAGCCAGACGTGTGCGCAATTCAACAGGTGGGTTCCGTTTTGTGAAAGCTATGGGCGTAATGGTGAACGGATTAGCCCAGGTCTCCATGAACCTCACCAATTACAAACGTTCACCCATGGCCCAGGTGACGGAATTTGTGCGCCGCGAAGCCCAGCGTTATGGCACGGGTATCCATCACTCCGAACTGGTTGGTCTCATTCCTGAACAGGCTTTGAGCAATGCAGCCATATACTACATGCAGTTGGATGCATTCGATCATGATCAAATCTTGGAAAACAAACTTTTCTCAGGTGAAACAAGCTCGTCAGGGCAAAATGGTTTGGAAAAAGTCAGCTTTATTGAAGCAGTGGCAGAAGGCACACCTGCACCAGGAGGAGGATCCGCAGCAGCCCACGCAGGCGCGCTCGCTGCAGCCCTGGCAGTTATGGTTGCGCGGTTGACTGTGGGACGGGCAAAATACGCTGAGTTTGAACCAGAATGCTGGCAGGTCATTGAACTTGGTGAGAAGTTGCGCAAGGAACTTACAGCCGCGGTTGTTCTCGATGCTGAATCCTTCGATGGCATACTAAAGGCCCGCCGTTTGCCTAAAGAAACAGAAGAATTGCAAGCCAAACGGCAGACAGCTATTCGGGAGGCAACCTTGCATGCAGCTCGTGTTCCTCTGGAAAATGCGAAGATGAGTCTTGAAGTGATGAAGCTCGCTTTACGGATGGCTGAAATTGGAAATCTCAACGCCATCTCAGATGCTGGTGCGGGGGTGAATCTTGGCAAAGCTGCCTTCGAAGCGGCGGCGATGAACGTCAAAATTAATTTACTCGGGCTTGAGAATGAAACAGAACCGGCAGGGATGCTGAAGGAACTTGCCGCGTTGGCTGCCCAGGCTCTTGAACTGCTTGAAAAGGCAAATTCAGTCATTCACGCTCGTAGTGGCATGTGATTTGGTAGAATTTGAAACTAGGCCGGCCAAGAACCGGTCAATTTATATCATGAGGTAAAAAATGGGACTTAAATCGGACGGCTGGATCCGCAGGATGGCGTTGGAACAAAAAATGATTGAACCTTTCGAAGAAGGCCAGGTACGCAATGGCGTCATCTCTTACGGTACTTCTTCTTATGGTTATGACATTCGCGTTGCCAATGAATACAAAATTTTCACCAATATTTATTCGGCAATTGTGGACCCAAAAAACTTTGACCCACGCTCGATGGTGGATTTTACAGGCGATGTTTGTGTTATTCCCCCAAATTCGTTTGCCCTGGCGCGCACGGTTGAATATTTCCGTATCCCTAAGAACGTTTTGACCATTTGTTTAGGCAAGTCAACTTATGCCCGCTGCGGTATCATCGTCAACGTAACCCCCTTTGAACCGGAATGGGAAGGCTTTGTCACCCTTGAAATTTCCAATACGACTCCACTTCCAGCCAAAATCTATTCCAATGAAGGTATCGCACAAGTGCTCTTCTTTGAAGGCGATGAACAATGTGAAATGACGTATGCCCAAAAGAAGGGCAAGTACCAGTATCAGAAATCGATCGAACTGCCAAAGTTGTGATGTCGGAATTAGTTGTTGTCTCGTCCACCAATCCCGTTAAGCTCGAGGCTGTACGGACTGGGTTTGAGCGTGTTTTCTCGGGACAGGCATTTGAGTTTTCCTGTGTGACAGTAGACTCAGGGGTTTCCGACCAACCAATGACCGATGCTGAAACTTTACTAGGGGCGAAGAATCGGGCTGAAGCTGCCCAAATTGCACGACCAGAAGCAGTTTTCTGGGTAGGTTTGGAAGGTGGTGCTGAAACCTACGATGGACGGTTAAGCACCTTTGCCTGGATTTATATTATTGGTCCGAAAGGTCGTGGTAAAAGCCGTACAGCCACCCATGAACTACCCGATGCAATCAGCCGTTTGATGGCTGATGGCATGGAGCTGGGGGACGCGGATGATCTTTTTTACCAAAGGAAAAATTCGAAGCAACTGAACGGTTCAGTCGGTTTGCTTACTAAAGATCTGTTTACCCGAACTTCGCTCTATGTGGAGGCAGTCATGCTGGCCCTGATTCCTTTTAAAAATTCTGAACTTTACACAAATGGTTGAGATGGAAAAAGACTTTTGGAAGAAGAAACCCCTGGAAGCACTGAGTCCTGATGAATGGGAAGCACTGTGCGATGGATGTTCCAAGTGCTGTCTGTATAAGTTGGTTGAAGATAACAGTCAAAAAGTTCGCTTCACAAATGTGGTTTGCCGCTATATGGACATGCAAACCTGCCACTGCACCGATTATCTACATAGGCACGAGAATGTGCCAGATTGCATCTATTTGACCCCAAAATTGGCACGTGAAGCTGACTGGTTGCCGAGCACCTGCGCGTATCGCTTGGTTGCAAACGGAAAAGATTTACCCTGGTGGCATCCCTTAAAAACGGGTAATCCTGCCAGCGCAGTCAAGACGGGCAATTCGGTAAAGAACAAAGTAGTCAGCGAGGAAGAAGTTGACCCCCAGGACCTGGAAGACATGGTTGTGGACTGGTTTGACTAAACTCCGATCAACCCATTTTCAGGTAAAATCAATAGTGAAGAAGAGAGGAGGCAGTCTTGACTGAAGAAAGCCACAAAGCGGTCATGATTATTGCTGTCGTCCAGGCCCTGGATAGCGATTTGGTAAGTTCTGAATTGGACGATAACAATTATTCATATTCCAAACTTCCAAGCATCGGCGGTTTCCTACGGGAGAAAAATGTTACTTTCATTATTGCGTGCTCCCCAGACAGAGAACCTCAAGTGCATCAGCTTTTACTCGAAGCTGCAAAAAAAAGAGTTACATTTATTGCTACACCGCTTGAAAATGGTCCGATCCCAGTCCCGGTGGCAGTTGAATCCGTAGTCGGCGGTGTTAAAGCCTTTTCAATTGAATTGGATGATTACCAGGAGATATGATGAAACTGATCATCGCCATCATTAACGACCAGGATACAGACAACGTTTCAGACCATCTGACTCAGGAAAGCTTCAGGGTTACTTGTGTTGCTTCTACAGGTAGTTTCTTGCGATCCGGTAGAAGCACTCTGTTGATTGGAACAGACGAAATGCGTGTTCCTCGAGCGATAGAAATTTTGCGTGAAAATACAAATCCACCTAAAGATCCAAAAGAGCACAAAGCCACTGTATTTGTGGTCGATGTCAAAGAATTTATCCAAGTCTAGTCCTTTGTTGCCGGGTCCGCCGGTCCATTTGTGTTTTAAGGAGAAAAATGAATTTTGCAAAATCCTTTACTTATGTTTTTGAGGATCCTGATTGGTTTAACAAACTCATAATACCTGTGCTTTGCAGCCTGATTCCATTTATTGGACCATTGATCATGGCTGGCTACACACTTTATCTTATTCGCAACGTCATAGCTCGTGAACCGAGACCTTTGCCCGATTTTAATTTTGGCGATGACCTTGCTTTGGGTTTTAAGTGGTTTGTGGTGATGTTAATCTACCTTCTGCCTCTATTCCTGTTTGTTGGCCTGATGATAATTCCAATTTCAGTCAGTAGTGAAGAAGCACCTGCTCTGTCAGTTATCTTCGGCATCATTTCCGGCATTGGCGTTTTGGCTTATATGATTTTCTTTTGGTTGCTCATGCCTGTGGCACAAGCAAATTTGGCTGTGCAAGGAACAATTTCTTCTGGTTTTGCTGTTTCCAAATTTGCCAGGCTCTTCTCAAAGAACATTTCCGAGTGGCTTCTTGTGCTGGCAGGTGGTCTTTTGGCAAGTTTGATCGCTCCGGCTGGTGGTATTCTGTTTTTCATTGGTGCCACGGTCACTGGGATTTACGCAGGCTTAATGGTAAGTCATCTGGTTGGGCAAGCTTATTCCATTTCAACCCAAGGCGGACCATACCGCACCGAGGAAATTGCCTATTCACCACAACCTCCTTATAGTCAGGCTTATTCCAGCCAATACCAGCAGCCGCCAGTCACCTCTCAACAGACAAACGAACCGGTGGATGAGCATCAACCTTTTAATGTGGTTCCACCCGTTCCACCAACTCCACCTGTACCACCTGTTCCCCCGGGAGATGAAAGTCACTAAAGTGAATAACCCAAACTTGGACTGAGAATCCTTTGTACGAAGTAGATTAAGCGCTGGCAAAACCAGCGCTTAATAATCCTGAGAAGATTTGTTTGATGATCCTAAGTTGGAATCTACTCGCTAAACTCTTCAACCTGATAAGTACTGACATCCAGTTTCTGTTTTTGCCATGTATCTGAGGGAGCTCCCATTTTTTGGCATAGTTCACTCAAAAACTCGGCAGGGTCTGGAATTTGATCCCAGACCTGGGGTAGGTAAGTGGCAGAGCGATAGCCTTGCCGTAGGACAATTCCGTCTATCCCAGGGCGCAAACCTTTGAGTAACTCTTCCTGCGTTTGGTAAAAGAATGGTTTGGGCTCAGTCAGGCATGATATCTCAATATGAAGCTTAGACAGTTCCTGTTCATTGACAGCTGGAAATCGGGGGTCTTCCAGGGCAGCCAGAATGGCATGATCTCGCACATCCAGAACCAATGCTTGGTAGGCTTGCAAAGTGCCGATACAACCACGCAGTCGACCTTTTAGTGTCAGGGTCACAAAACTCGCGCCATTTTGCCGCAACCTTGCGGAATAATCTTGAGCTTGAATTGGCATTTTTTTGTCTTCGCGAACAGCAAGTTCAATGCTTTTCCGGGCAATCCTCAAGAGAGTATCCCGATCTTCAAGGCTAATATGTTCAGATTCCATGGTCCACCTCTTGCAAATAGTTTACCAAATTCAACGAGCCTTTGGAGTAGGTTTCAATTTTGCATCAATCCTAAAGTGTTGTATTATTAGGCCGATGACCTACAGATCAGCAGCCAATAAAAATGGCCAGGCGAACTCTTCATATGAACCGAGCTATGAGCCTCTGCGGAACTACGACCCAACCGGAGAGTCACTTTCAATCAAGCCGCCCCGTCGCAAGAATGTAACCTTCCAGGCGCTCCAGGTAGTGGTTGGGTCCGCAATTATTGTGGCCACTCTCTTCACGCTGTGGATGCCTGGTAGTTCTGCTGCCACTTCAGCTACTGGAAAGATGATTGACGCTATCAGTTCATCTTCCAAAGGTAACAACCTAAATGGTGATAACCAAATGCCGGCTAACTTTCCACTCTCGCGTGTGGGCATCGTGGTTGGCCATAGGGGTAACGGGGATGACCCCGGTGCAGTTTGTTCCGATGGCCTGACGGAGCTGCAGGTAAATTCGACCATTGCCACTTATGTACAGAAGAAGCTGGATGACCTTGGCTATGAAACAGTCTTGTTGGATGAATTTGATCCACGTCTTGAAGATTTCAGAGCTGGCTTACTGCTTTCTATCCACAATGACTCTTGTGATTACATCAATAATTCAGCTACCGGCTTTAAGGTTGCCGCCTCTCTGTCACCCAGTAAACGCAACAATGGTGAAAGATTGGTTGCCTGCCTTTCCAATCGCTACGCCAAGGTAACAGGCCTAACCTTCCATCAGGGTTCTGTGACCAACGACATGACTTTCTACCATGCATTTACAGAAATCAACTCCTGGACTACAGCTGGCATAATCGAAACGGGTTTCTTGAACCTTGACAGACAGATCTTAACTCAAAATCCGGAACTTATTGCCGATGGAATCGTCTCAGGAGTAAAGTGTTATATGAACCAGGAAGTAATTGATCCATCGTTACCGCAACCTGCCGATGGCACCCCTACGGCAGTGCCTATGGAGCTAAAGACAGTTGTGCCAATTGCTCCCACCCCCACTATAGGAGGCGAGACCACGACACCCTGATATGGAAAAAATCATGATCCCATTTGAGCAAATTGTTTCTGAAGCCAAACATGCCATTAACACTGGCGATTTCGCCACTGCCAAAGCACTGGCCGAGCAAGCTTATAGGATGCAGCCCAACAATGTGGATGCTTTACTACTTAAGGCTGGCTTGAGCGATCCGCAAACTGCTGTTCAGTACCTGAATGCAGCACTGACCATTGATCCGGGTAATGCTTTTGCCCGTGAAGCCATGACTTACACAGCTGTCCAGGTTCGTAGCAGTGCTTCTGCAGCCTGGAAACCCGAAGAAACCAGCGAAATTCGCATTAATCCTGCTCCAGGCACAAGGTCTCAACGGAAGCTTAATTTCGCTTTACCCATGGCAATCGCCTTCTGTGCTATTGCAATTGTTGGTTTGGTGAAATTTGGTGTTATCAAAGTAAGCGCGAGTAATGGCTTCTTTGGGGTAATCCCCTTATCCGAGCAAGGGAAGCTCAACGGCAAGGCTGCTGTAGATGCATACGATCCGACACAGGCTTTTAGCACTGCTTCAGCCTTCCTGACCGTTACTGCGCAACCCAGGTCCCCTTCAGGTGGACAGGTAGGTCAGGCTTCTTTGGATCTGAAGTCGACACCGGTCATTCCAACAGTCGAGATTTTTGTTCCACTGGTCGGCTCGGATGGTTCGGTTGGTACTACCAACCTGGTGGCAACCCAAACACCCACAGTTTCTTCACCCAAAGTTACCTCACCAGCACCAACTGCAACGAAGGCTTCCCAACCAGCGCTGCCAATCATTCAAATCACGCCGATTCTGCCAGGTTCAACCGGCAGGATTACCAGTACTGTCGTCACTGCTGAGAGCGGTGAAGGTTCCCTGGAACCACCCGCGGAAGAAACCGCCATCCCGGATGATATTCCTGTGATTCCGATCATCGAGGTGCCTGCTGATGTGGCTGCGCAGTATGCCTTTGTCGAAGCACAACCCGTGGTTTCGTATGGCGAAAAGTGGATTGACATCGATCTGACCAATCAGATGTTGTATGCATACGAAGGCGATACTCTGCTTAATTCTTTCCTGGTATCAACAGGATTGCCCAACACTCCCACTGTTACAGGCACTTTTAGCATTTACGTGAAATACCTGTACGCAAACATGCGGGGAGATGATTATGACCTGGCTAATGTTCCCTACACCATGTACTTTTTTGAGGGTTATGGCATACATGGAACTTATTGGCATCACAACTTTGGTGTGCCTATGAGCCATGGTTGCGTAAACATGGAAACCAGCCAGGCAGGTTGGGTTTACGAGTGGGCACCAGTTGGGACTATCGTAAACGTACATTATTAAAAATGATAGATGACCTGATTTTTAGCCGTCGGGATTTTCTTAAGTATCTCGGGGCTGCATCCCTCAGTACGGTGGTACCCCGTTCCATCCCAACCTCGCCCAATGGTGAGACTCCCGCTGATGGTAGATTGGGGCGGGTAGCCACCTGGAATACACTGGTGAGAGCCGGCCCTTACGATAAAGACAAAACCGTTGGTTTTCTAAAGTTTGATACCGTGTTGCCCTTGCCCGACAAGATCGTTGAGGCCAAGGATGTTAGTGGATTCACACACTATTTTTACGAGTTTGGACCAGAACGCTATGTCAACTGCGGCTGGATTCAGGAAGTTCGTAATGAACCTAATTACAGCCAGGAAGTCATTCCTGAGGGTGGCTGTATTGGGGAGATTTGTGTTCCGGGAACCGACGTTTTTCTTAGCCCAGGCGGCAAAAAATATAAACTGCGTTTCTATTACGAATCAACCTTTTGGGTACAGAAAAGAGTCTATGATGGGCAAGGAAATCCATACTATCAGGTTTTGAATGATGGTAACTATGTGGATTCATGGTATATACCAGCGCGAGCTCTGAGGATGGTTCGGAAAGCGGAGGTTGCACCGATTTCGCCCGAGGTGGATCCTGCTCTCAAACTGATAGAGATTGATGTTACCAAACAAGAGGTAAGAGCCTACGAAGGCAAAGAAGAAGTCTTCTTTGCCAGTGTCTCAACTGGCCTCAACACGACGCCAACTCCATTGGGGTTGTGGGCAACCAATCGTAAACGACCGACCCAAAGAATGCACGATTTAGGTGGGGGAACTGCTGCTTTTGACCTCCCTGGTGTGCCATGGGTGTCTTTCTTCACTATTGACGGAGCTGCCTTCCACGGTGCCTATTGGCATTCAAATTGGGGCTTCAAGATGAGTAATGGTTGCATCAATATGCGCCCCAAAGATGCCCTTTGGGTCTACCGCTGGACCTTGCCTCAAGTTCCGTTTGATCAGCTCGAGGTGAGATCGAAAGAAGCCACGGCAGTCCGAGCTTTTTCCTCGTAGACGGGAATATTAATCAATATTTTATAATAATCTTGTATATTACTAATGCCTGGATTTGAAAGGCAGGTAAAAATGACAAATGCGATTTTCTGTGGATTAGTCTTTGATGAGGTAGACCAACCCTTGGTTCTGACTTATCTGGGTACGGAGCCTTATTATGTTTTGGATGATCAGGGTTTCCAGCGACACATCCCTGCGGCTGATGTTGACCGACAGATTTTCTTTGAGATGACTTCTCATATCAAAGGAAACGAAGATATGCTCAGCGAGCAAGCTGCCAAGATGATGGGTCAGGAAGATCCCTTCACTGTGGCAATGATTCGAAGCCAGTTGGTAAACCAGGAAAAGCAATTTCTTGAGATGCAGCAACACGGTTTACCAGAGGATGTAAGACAGTACCTGGCGATGACTGGTTTTAAAGCAGTAGTGGATTTTCACGGTGACCTGAAGCAGTTGTACCAACCGACCATCACCCAGGAAGGTGATGATGAGTAACGTTAATGCTTTGAAAGCAGTAAAATAGAGATATGAACCCGAAT
Source organism: uncultured Anaerolineaceae bacterium (assembly GCA_964391795.1). Lineage (GTDB taxonomy): Bacteria > Chloroflexota > Anaerolineae > Anaerolineales > Anaerolineaceae > Mesolinea. The sequence continues at coordinate 28,441 of CAYMNM010000012.1, forward strand.
TTTATCGTCGACGTGAGCGAAGAAAGCTTTGAGATGGATGTACTGGCCTACTCAAGCAAAGCCCCTGTGGTTATGGACCTCTGGGCGCCCTGGTCGATTCCCTGCAGGGTCCAATCCCCATTACTCGCAAAGCTGGCTGCGGAAGCCCAGGGAGCCTTCAGGCTTGCCAGAGTAAACGTGGAAGAGCAAGCCAAATTAGCTGAAAAACTGAAAGTAAAGAGCGTCCCAACAGTTAAGGCATTCATGGATGGTCGGATCGTGGCCGATTATACCGGGGTTCTTACTGAAGAAAATCTGCGATCATTTATTGGGCGCATTCTTCCGGAGGAGGGCAGTTTGATGCTGGAAAAAGGGATCAATCTGCTGCTTTTGGGTAATTATTCTGAGGCAGAAAACGCCCTGAAGGATTATTTAGAAACACATCCGCAAGACCCGGCCGGGCTATTGGCATTAGCCCGTGCCTTCCTAATCCAGGGGAATGCTGCGCAAGCTGACGAAATTATCACCCACTTTCCTCCCAGTTCTTACTTTAAGACAGCCAAAACCCTGGCTCCGCTCGCCAAAGCCTATCTGACTGTGGATCGAACCGCTGCAAGTGGGCTTCCGGAAGAAGCAATTTTCAGGAATGCTCTACGATTAGCAAGACGTGGTAATATACCTGCCGCCTTGGACGGCCTTTTGGATTTGTTACGAAAAGACAAACACTCTCGTCAGGATGAGGTGAGGGATGTCTTTTTGGCTTTCCTGGCTGTTCTGAGTGAACAAAACCCTCTTGTACGCCAATACCGTTCGGACTTAACCAATATTCTCTTTTAGAGCGCACTGAAAAGCATTATTCAGTAAGCGACAAAGATTGAGATCAAGCAAGTCCTGTTTAGACCTTTCTTTTTCCATGGTTTCCATCCCTTTGGCAAATTTATGATTTTTCAATTTGCTGTTAAACTTGCCTAATGCCAGAAACAACGCGGAAATATCGGCTTTTTCCTATCCTTGCAATCCTGTTTATGCTGCTTATTCCTGCTTGCAAAGGACAAGTTGGTCAAACACAACCTTCTCCTTTGGTGGAGCCTCAGATAACATTGGAAGCAACACAAAAGATCACTCCATCCCCTGTTAGCGAACTGCCAACATTTTTTAGTACCCCAGCACGTAGCCTCGAACTGGATCAAAATGCAGTTTCTGACATGCCTGCCCTACAGGCCTTGATTACAGAGTCTGCATACAGCTATCCGGAATCTTTTTATATCAAAGGTATCGTTGGGCACGTGCAGGTCTACGAACTTGGTTGCGAAGCTTCTGCGGCTGTTGATTGGGCGAATTATTTTGGCAAAACAATCTATGAATTCAATTTTCAATCAGAATTACCAATTTCAGACAATCCGGATTTCGGATACGTGGGTGACCCCAACACCGACGGTTGGGGGCAGATTCCCCCTTACGCATATGGCGTGCATTCAGATCCGGTGGCAGATTTGTTGCGTGCATACGGCTTGCCTGCCCAGAGCAAAAAGGCTTTTACACTTGAAGGAATTCGAGAGAAAATCAGCCAATCCAAACCTGTCATAGTTTGGATTATAGGGAATATGGAATACAGCGTTCCGGTTGAATACACAGATTCACAAGGTCGAAAATCAATCGTCGCTCCTTATGAACACGTGGTAATTCTGACCGGTTATGATCAGAACACTGTCAGGTACATGTCCAATGGCAGATATTACGATGTGCCAAATGATGTATTTCTAACTTCATGGGGTGTTTTAGGCAATATGGCCGTGGTACATGAATAGCTGATCAGGTCATCTATCTGAGCCTGAAACGGAACTAATTTGATTATTGATTGTTGAATTTGGCGCAAGCCAAAATCAGTTTTTGAACCAAGACGAATTGTTCTGTGAGCAAAGGGGGAATGAGCCCTTCGCTTGGAATTTTTCCATCGGCGAATTGCGCTTCAAAATCCTCTCCGATCTCGTCAAAGTAGGTATCAAGAGCGATGGTCAAGTCCTTGGTGTGTTTGCTCATTTTTTTAAAATAGGCCAGAAAATCACCCAAAACCTTGTTATCCAGGGCTACTTCTTCAAAAAGTTCAGCAGTTGCAGGGTTTAAAAAATCTTTGACTTCTTTCACTTTGTTCTCCATGCAATCTCCACTTGTCCAACGGACCGATCTTAATTTGTGTTATTCCTGTGGTTAAACCTGCTTTACCGCAGGCTCGACATCGAGGTAGTATTCAATCCCTATGCCATCATAAGCCGCCGCTTTTTTTGCAAACCCTGGAACCTGTTTAAAGCCGAGACCAGTCCAGAAAGTAGTCGCTGCCTCGTTGTGGGTTTCAATGAGGATGTGAATTTGTTTGAAGCCTAAAGTTTTGACAGTCTCATAAAAGATTTGATAGTTTGATCGTCCTATTCCTTTAAATAGGTGTTGACCATGGACAATCAGCCAACCTAAAAACACGACACTGTTCTCAGGAAAATCAATAATGCAATTTAGCAAAGCGACCGGATGATTATCCTGACTGATCAGTAGGTATACTTTTTTATCAGGCTCAATTGGTTTTGGAGAGCTTGAATCGAAAGGTGCACCTTGAGCATCGCTGACGACCTTACCCATTAGACCGAAATATACAGGTGAAGATTTATAGATATCTGAAATAAATTCAGGCAGAATATCCCTTGTTGGTTTGTAGGAGAACTTTCCCTCTGCAAGTTCAGTCATTTTTTCCAGGATTAATTGGGTGTACATTTGACCTTCTCTCAACAGCGATGCAGTTTACTCCACGAATTCGATTCAAACATTAAAATCGAGCACCACAAAGATATATTGTATTATTAATCTAAAATATTTACAAAATGTTTCCTATTTAACCATGAATCTGACAGCGGATGTTTAAAAAGTTCTAAAAATGAGTGCCAAAGAACAGATATTGAGTTTTGATTAATGATAGCAGATTTGGGAAATCTGACAAAAAATTCATAAGTAATATTTAAAATTGGATCTAACTATCAGTCCAAAACGGATCTGAAAGCCATTCTGACTACTCTGATCGCAAGGAATCATGACTGGAACAAAATTCGTTTTAATGAAGGGTTCGCTGACCATCAGAACTACGATTCAAGAGAGCTTATCTTTTCTAACCTTTCGGAAATCGCGAAAGTTGACCTACAAGAATTCCCAGCAATACTCATTTCTGGGAGAACTGTCACCATTTTTTTGGTTACACTCGAAAAAGTCTAAATTAGCGTCCACATATATTCAATATTTTTTAGAACGGATCTTTGGGATGGTTTGGAAAAAGTTTACCCATAGAAAAACTACCCATTATAGTAATTACATGTATAATTATTAATACATAAATTAACAATATTGCTGAAAGGAGTAAAAAGTATGTTAGTTACCAAAAAGGCGCCGGACTTCTCGGCAATGGCCTTTTACCAGGGTACTTACCAAAAAGTTACTTTGAGTGATTACCTTGGCAAATGGGTAGTACTGTGCTTCTATCCCGGGGATTTCACCTTTGTCTGACCGACTGAAATTTCCCACATAGCCGTTGGCTATGGAAAACTTCAAG
>CAYMNM010000013.1:0-31157 GCA_964391795.1 uncultured Anaerolineaceae bacterium
GAACCCACCAACGCGCGTCGGGAACCTAATAAACCGCAGCGGCGTACGCCTTCCAGCACCGCGGCTTTACCCAAGCCCAAACCTCTGTAGGCAGGGACTGTAGCGACTGGCTCAACCAGGGCGTCTGGTGACGCCTCATCCTGCCACATGCCGCAATAACTGGCATAATCCCCATTAGGCGCAAGCACCGCAATTTTGAGATGCAGGTTTACACAGGGACGGAACATTTCATCCTGTAACTGTTTCTTTTTCGATTCGCTCAAATCCAGCGGACCTTCGCCATTTTGCTCATGGTTGAACCCTTTCCAGAGCACCTGGCCATATTGTTCCACGTCAAAACCCTCATCCATGCCCACTACCCGGAAACCTTCAGGCAAGCTGTAGTGAATTTCGTTTGGGTCCCGGATATCTAAAACTGCGTCAAACTCCTTGTCCGGAGTGGCGATGAATCCTTCTTCCGTGGCAAGTTTTTGGAAAGGCGTATCTGTGTCAAGGATTAACAAACGGAATTTGTCCTCTTTCCGCAGATTGGTGGCAGCGTAGCGCACCATCTCTGAACGAAGCTCCTCATAACCGGGTAGCACACAGATAAAGCCTTCACCGGGCTGAGTATCAAAGGTAGCAACCCCAACAACCTCGCCGCTGTCTTCCCATACTCCAATCTTACCGATTGCTTCATGGTCCAGCCAGCCATGGGTAATCATCCAATCCCAGCGGCCGAAAGGAAAATCGTCTCCGAGTCGTTTCAAGAAAAACGCGCGTAGGCGCAGAGCTTCTGCTGTGACACCCGCTGGGCTCGCGTAAGGGTGGCATGTGATATCCATTTTGTCATCTCCATACAGCAATGCAAAAACATCTTAGGATTAAATTGTATTGTATAACAATTTGCTTGTGTGTACCCGTGTTGGTAAAAAGAATGTGTACTTACCAGCAAGTATCTTTCCTCCTTAGCCGCAGCCGAAGGATCTTTGTTTCATCATTTGGTAATTCGGAATGTAACCAAAGATACCTCACAAATAAGCTTGGGATGACATAAATGGGAGCATAGATTCCTCACAAAGCACTTATGAAGTTACCTCGGTTAGCTGTTCATCGGAAGCTCCTTCCTCTACCTTTGCAGCGCTGGCATAAGAAAAGACACTATAATTGGATGCTATGAAAAACAACAGAATAACCATTTTAGGTCTTGGCCCAGCTGGCGGAGAAAAATTGACGCTGGAAGCCTGGAAGCACCTTGAGACAATTGAGACAATTTACTTACGCACCAACCTCTTACCAATTGTGGCTGACCTTCCAGCTAAACTCAAGGTTGTAAGTTTCGACCATCTATTCGAGGAAGATGCCACTACTTTATTGGCGGTTGAAGAAATTGCATCAGCAATCCTAAATGCGGCTGCAGGCGGAAAGGCCGTGACCTATGGTGTGCCTGGCAGCCCGACAGTTGCTGAAGAAACAGTAAAAGCTATTCTTGACCTTGCCAGGCAGGCAGGGATTCCGGTTAGGATTATTGATGGCATGAGCTTTTTGGGGCCGGTTTGTCAGGCATTGGGCATTGATTTTAGCCCTGCGTTAAACATTGTGGATGGTCTTTCCCTCGTCGGTTTACTCGTTCCTTCATTTCCGGCTACGCAAGCTGTCCTGATTACGCAAATTACCAACCGTGAAATGGCTTCAGAAATTAAGTTGACTCTGATGGCAAGCTATCCGGATGAATATAAAGTCAATCTGGTGCATGCCGCGGGAATGGACTCCGAGAAAATCGAGAAAATCGCCCTTTGGGAGCTTGATCATTCACCCTTTATCGGTCCACTTTCAACTCTTTACATTCCGGCCATGGAAGCCGGGAAATCTCTTGAAGATTTTCAGGAAATTATCGCCAGGCTACGTGCGCCGGATGGCTGCCCCTGGGATAAAGAGCAAACTCATCTAAGCCTGCGCCCGTACCTATTGGAAGAAGCCTACGAAGTGCTCGAAGCTCTTGACAATGAAGATATGGAACACTTGAAGGAAGAGTTGGGTGATTTGATGCTGCAGATTGTTCTGCATACCCAGATTGCAATTGAAGACGGCGATTTTAATATGACCGATGTGCTTGGCGGCATTAGTCAGAAGCTTATCCGCCGCCATCCGCACGTTTTCGGGTCCGTCCAAGCCGACACCGCCGACCAGGTGGTTAAAAACTGGGAACAAATCAAATCGGAGGAACGTAAATCCAACGTGGATGCAAAACCCAAAGGGATGCTGGATGGCATTCCAAACGCGTTGCCCGCGCTGGTCCAGGCAGACCAAATTCAAGACCGCGCCAAGCGCGTAGGCTTTGATTGGGATAGTTTTGAACCCGTGGTCGAAAAAGTGCGCGAGGAACTTGGTGAATTGCTCAATGCAAAAACCAACCAGGAACGCCAGAGCGAGGCAGGGGATCTGCTTTTTGCCTGCGTGAACGTGATCAGATGGCTGAATGTGGACCCTGAGATGGCTCTGCGCGAAACCAACACCCGTTTCCGGCGGCGCTTTGCATACATCGAAGCAAAAGCCTCTGAGCAGGGCAAAAGCATGCAAGAATTGGGTTTTGAGGCCATGGATGCGCTTTGGGACGAGGCCAAGCAAGTTTTTGCCCAGGAGGACCAATCGTGAGCGAAGCCCAAAAGTCGCCCGAAACTACACTGGCAAACATAAGAACAAACGAACCCAACCAAAATCCAGAAGAGACAGTTACCAGACCGGATGGTGCCCGGGGGCAAATTGCCAGGGCGGCAGCATTGGTTCTTTTTGCTTTCATCATCAGTAATATTGTCGGGCTTGGTCATCAATTGGTTACCTCCCTCTATTTTGGTACCAGTGAAGTTCTGGACTCTTTTAATGCGGCTAATCGTTTGACTGAACTGCTCTTTAACCTGATAGCTGGTGGAGCATTGGGTTCGGCTTTCATCCCCATGTTCACCGGTATGCTCACCCGTAAAGACCTGCAAGGTGCCTGGAAATTAGCCAGCGGCGTTATCAATGTGGTTACTGTTGCCTTGGTGGTGGTCGCGTTACTCTTTTGGGTTTTTGCTCCCTGGGTAGTACAAAACGTGATCTATCTTTTGGCACCCGGCACAAACATTGGGCAGCTCGACTTAACTATCAGGCTTTTGCGTATCATGCTGCCAACCGTGGTTATCTTCGGCGTTTCCGGGTTGTTCATGGGCATTCTGAACGCCCACCAACATTTTCTTATACCAGCCCTGGCCCCTTCGTTGTATTCCCTGGGTATTATCACTGGAGCGATTATATGGCACAAGTCGGTTGGCGTAGAATCCCTGGCTTATGGCACATTGATTGGGGCAATGTTGCATCTACTGGTACAGGTTCCCTCACTGTTAAAACTGAAAAGTCGAACTTACACGCTGCGTGAAGGCTTACATAACCCGGGTGTGCGCAGAGTAGTAACCCTGATGCTGCCACGCTTGGTTGGGGCAGGTGTAGTACAACTCAATTTTGTGGTTAATACCATGATTGCGCTGGGTCTGGAACCAGGTTCAACAGCCGCACTGGGTTTTGCATTTATCCTCTTCATGATGCCGCAACGTATGATTGCGCAGTCAGCGGGCATAGCTTCATTGCCCACTCTCTCCGCGCAGGCGGAACTTAAGCAGTTTGAGGCCATGCGTGCTACCTTGGGCAGCATCTTGCGGGGCATTCTACTATTGGCAATTCCTGCCACTCTAGGTTTGATCCTTATTCGCTTCCCTTTGGTGCAGGTGCTGTTGGAAAGAGGGGCATTTAACGCCCGCTCCACGCAGATGGTAGCCTGGGGTTTGATGTGGTACGCGGCCGGCCTGGTAGGCCATTGCCTTGTAGAAGTCCTCAGCCGGGCTTTTTACGCGCTGCATGACACCAAAACCCCGGTGGGGGTAGGCGTGGGCGCCATGGGTTTGAATATTGGGCTCTCATTTTTACTCTCAGCCTGGTTTCGTTCGATAGGCCAGTTTGGTTTGGGTGGATTGGCACTGGCAAATTCCCTGGCAACCGCCATTGAGAGCGTAATCTTGATCCTGATTTTGCGGAAGCGCCTGGCTGGTTTAGCGGGACGGTCGATTTTGGATGCTACCTGGAAGGCAGTAGTCGGGTCTGTGTTTATGGGGGCTGTCATTGTCATTTTTTCCACCATTTTTTCAAGTCGACCTTTAATGACCTTGCTCAGCGGAGTTCTGGCAGGGGTATTGGTGTATGGGGCTGCCATGCTTGTATTTAAAGTGCCTGAATTCAGACAGATTCTCAACGCTGCAAAACGCAAGCTTGCCAGTCTTGGCTGAAGATACTGCCAGCGCTAAGGCGGTGCCTTAGCCTCTACCCGGAATATTTGTCCCTAATCTTGAATAAAAAACCACCCTCCATCATTCATTGGCTACAGAATGCATAACTTGCAAGAGAGTTGGCTTATTAATAAACCCCCATCAGCTTACAAACCAATAGAGCGGTGACCATGCCGAAGGTCGCCCCAACGGCCGCTTCGGCAGGAGAATGGCCGATGATTTCGGCAAGTGCTTTCATCTCTTCCTGATCCCATCTTTCCATGTGTTTGAGTTGCTCCAAAATAATATTGATACGCACCGCGTGAAAACCAGATTGCCGACGCACACCCGCAGCATCGTAAATCACAATGCCCGTGATGCACAGTGCCAGTAGGAATATTGGTGATCCCCAACCTTCATTGAGCCCGATACTGGTGGTGACGGCTGTCATCACTGCGGAGTGGGAGGATGGCATATGGCCAGGGTCCAGGATCAAGCCCCAATCCCATTTTTTAGTTCGAAGTGCTTCAAACGGCACCTTAAGGATCTGGGCGAGGAGCCAGGCTGTAAAAGTTGCAATGGTGATTGGGTTGGTGATGAATTCCTTCATACCTTAGTCTTCATCCTCGGTTGCTGAAAATTTGGTAGGGTTGAGCATCTCGACCCGCAATTGCGCTGTTTCCAGAATTTTCGCGCATTGATCTGCCAGCTTTTGACCTTGCTCGTAGAGTTTGAGCGCTTCTTCGAGCGCTAAATCAGAAGCTTCCAGGCGGGTGATAATTGTCTGTAATTCCTGGAAGGACTTTTCAAAATTCACGGTTTCTTTTTCGTCAGTCATGGATGTCTCCCGGATTGATGGAATTTATGGTGGCGTCAAGGCTGCCATCCTGCAGCTGGATCAGAGTTTGTTGACCCAGGACGGCAGTATTGACGCTGCTAAGGACGCGCCCTGAACTTTTGTCAGTCAGGATGGCATACCCGCGGGAAAGCACCGCCCGCGGGTTGAGCGCCTGCAATTGTACGGTAGCATTGGATAGTTTTAGTTCGGCTGCCCTTAAGGGGTAAACAACAGCCAGGTCAAGCCGTTCGCGCAGATCATCAAGCCGCTGCAGGGCGTTTGCAATACGATTGATGGGAGCAGCACGCCTAAGTTCAACTTGCGCTAATTGCAGGGCTTGGGTAGAGATTTGAATTTTATTCAATACCAAGACCCGCATTTGTTCCTGGAGCTCAACCAGGTTAAGGCGAAGGTCGTCACGGGTAATACTGCTTGCAAGTTCAGCGGCTGCGGTTGGCGTAGGAGCGCGCAGGTCTGAGACAAAATCAACCAACGTGAAGTCTGTTTCGTGGCCAACACCGGTAATCACTGGGATTGGGCAGGCATAAACCGCGCGTGCAAGGGCTTCATTGTTGAACGCCCAGAGGTCTTCAATGGAGCCTCCTCCCCTGGCAAGGATAATCAAGTCGAGGCCCTCAATCTTTGATAGGGCATTGAGGGCAAGCCGAATTTCTATTGGGGCGTCGGTTCCCTGCACGGCGCTGGGAGCGATACTCACTTTGAGGTCTGGGCGCCGCCGTGATAAAGTGTCGCGGATGTCTTGCAGGGCCGCGCCGGTGGCTGAAGTGACCACACCAATGTGCATGGGATATGGAGGGATGGGGCGCTTGTGGGCCTGATCAAAGAGTCCCTCGGTTTCAAGCTTATTTTTAAGGAGCATAAACTCAGCGAAGAGTTGCCCTTCGCCAGCAGGCCGCAAATCGTCGATGTAAAGCTGAACTGTACCGCCAGCAGGGTAGACGCTCATGCTGCCGTGCGCCTCAACCAATTGGCCATCGCGGGGTTGAAAGTTTAGGCGCAAGGCGGCTGACTTCCACATTACGCAGCGCATCTGGGCATCTGCATCCTTCAGGCTAAAGTATAGATGACCCGATTTGGGGGACGAAAAGTTCGAGATTTCACCCCGTACCCAAAGATCCTGCAGAACAGGGTCGCTTTCCAGAACTTCGCGCAGGTAATTATTGAGCGAACTTACACTGAGAATTGTTGGGCTTGGGAGGGAGTATTCGAACATAATAAACCAAGCATATTCTAAAAAAAAGGCCTTGTCAAACACAATACAAAGTTTTGTGTGGTTATCATTTGGGTATAATTCAAATATCCAAGGAGGCGAAATGAAAAAAATAATTGCAACCCTATTCCTGATGCTTCTTTTAATCTCAGCTTGTGTGCCCGCTCCTGTTAGCACTGAAAATTATCCAGCAACATTAATCGCGATGGAAGTTGAAATGCGTTTGATGGAAGAAGCTATGAAGGCGACCAGCCAGGCAATCGAAGCCGAGCAAAATGCCCCAACGCAGGCTTTGCCCACGCCACCACCGTGCCCAACCTGCGCACCCGCCACCCTGGTAGTAACCGCGACCCCTGCAGCCATTCCCACCGATACACCCATCCCTACTTCAACGGGGGCTCCAACTGGTGGCATTTCCGGAGCGCTGAACTATCCATCCTCGTTTATCCCAGCCCAACGGGTGGTTGCGTTCAATATAAACACGGGTTACTGGTACTGGCAAAACACCAGCACAGGGACGGCGACCTACAGTTTTGAAAAATTACCCGTGGGAATTTACAATGTTGTGAGCTATCTGATCTCAGATCCAAAATCGATGGCTGGGGGCTACTCACAGGCAGTTCTATGCGGATTATCGGTTGATTGTACCGATCATAGCCTTGTAAATGTGGAAGTGAAGGCCGGTGAAGTAACCAAAGACGTCAATGCTTTCGATTGGTATATCGATCTACCAACCTCTGGCTGGCCAGCTGACCCAACACAGGATTAGCCGAAAGGTAATAATCCAGCCTTGTTGATTTTTTCCATCAACCGCCTGAAAATGTAATGCAGGCGGTTGATTTGATTTTTCTAAGTGGACCTATTTGATCGATTTATATCTTTACATATCCTGCTTCTACTATACATGAACTTGTGGAATATGTTGAATACACGTGGAGGCCCCTTTGAAAAAAAAACATCTTGAAGCCTTATAATTAGACCAATCCTCACACACTGGAAAGAGGTTAGGTATGAAATCTTCACCATCAATAATAAAACTGCTGCCAGTTCTGTGTGCCCTATTGCTGGCTACCTTGGCGTGTACTTCAGCCCTTCCATCCGTCGTTCAACCAACAGCCGAACCCCAGGGGTGGATTGAAGTTCGCACCAGTATGCCCACAACTGCAATCCAGCAAGGGAAAAACTTTGATATCAAGTTGACCATTTCCAATCCCAGCCAGTATAACCAGCGGATTACAGGTATTCAAATTCCGGCTTATTTCATTGGTCAGTCAAACTATGTTGGCTCCGACCCGAACCTTACAGCCACCCGGGATGCCAACGGCAACCTGGTGATGGCATTAAATGATGTGATGGCGCCTAATGGCAGCGGAGAAATTACCTTTCGTTTCAACTCGATGAACCCGGGCACCATGAGCGGTGTAGGCGTTGTTACAACTAACAGCGGTTCTTACAACTTTGACCTGAACGTCACCATTGCTGGCACCACCAATCCCAGTGGCTGGAACCCAGGGATCTCACCAACTTCAGCCCCGCCACCTTTGGGGAAAATCCCTTATCAGGCGGTTGTCCAAATCAAGGCCATTATTCGAACAAAAGGTCAAAATCGGGTTGGATGGACGGGCTCAGGCACAATAATTTCTAAAGATGGTTTGATTCTGACGAATGCCCACGTTGTTCTGGCTCCAAGACTTTACGATCTGCAATACCTCATCATCTCCCTGACCGTTGCCCAGGACCAACCGCCAAAAGATTCTTATATTGCCAGTATCGTCCAGGCCGATGCGAATATGGACATTGCACTCATCAAGCCCAGCTCAGATATGAATGGCAATGCTATTAACTACAGCGCTTTGAACCTGCCCTTTGTGCCGATCGGCAATTCGAATGCTCTACAACTCGGAGATACGATCACGGTGCTTGGGTATCCAGGTATTGGTGGTGAGACGATCACGCTGACCCAAGGTCAGGTGAGCGGTTTTACCTCTGAAGAACCTTACGGTAATCGCGCCTGGATCAAGACCAACGCCACCATTTCAGGCGGTAATTCAGGCGGTTTGGCAGTGAATGACAAAGGTGAGTTAATCGGTGTGCCTTCACAGGTTGGCAGTGGAGATGTAACCAGTGAGCCTATTGTGGATTGCCGGGCAATTGTGGATACAAACCGGGATGGCAGAATTGATGATAACGACACATGTGTTCCTACAGGTGGCTTCATCAACGCACTCCGTCCAATTCAGCTGGCTATGCCTCTCATCCAGAAAGCCATGGCCGGGCAGGTCGCTATAGAAGCTGGCACCACCGATGGTGAAAACTTTGTTAGCGGTGGCAAGGTTATCTTCAAAGATGATTTTTCAAAAACCAATTCTGGTTGGCCCTCAAAACAATCGGATACTGGCTCGAAGGGTTATCAAAACGGTTATTACAGCATCTCAGTAACTCAGCCGAATTATCTTCAGTGGAGTTCGCTTGATTACAATTACGATAACCTGGAAATGAGTGTGGATGCCGGTGTGCTCACCGCTGCCGGGGATGCCGATTTTGGTTTCATTTGTGGTGCAAGAGATACTGAACATTTTTGGGCTCTGGAAATCTCAGAAGATGGTTACTATTCCATCTGGAGACAAGACGGAGACGAGTATACAGCTCTGATTGATTGGACATACGCAGACCAGGTTGCGGCAGGTGGACCTTTCCATTTGGACGGTTACTGCGGTACGCAAGGCCTTGGTTTGGCGGTAAATGGTACACTATTGGGTGAGATTGTAGACCCAACCTTCAAACCAGCCCCTGTGGGTCTGATTGTGGGCACCTATACCCAGGCTGGCATAACCATTGGGTTCGATAATTACCAACTTACACAACCATAGGATGAACAGATGCAGATAGAACATTTTCAAATTAACCACCTTGTCAAAGGCGAAGACTTGAACCATCATGGCACGCTTTTTGCCGGCCGTGGAGCGGAATGGTTTGTGGAAGCCGGTTTCATCGCGGCCGCAAATTACCTGCCAGCTAAGTACGTTTTGTGCATGAAAATTCATGGCATGGCATTCAAGCGACCAGTTCGACCGGGGCAGGTGGTCTGCTTTGAATCCGCCATCATCTGGACAGGTAAAAGCCGATTGATCGCGCATGTTCGCGGGGCCGTCAAGGGCGCTGAAGCTATCGAAGGCTTCATGACCTTTGTCTATGTAGACGATGAAGGAAAAACACGTCCACACGGGCTGCAATTTGATGCCTCCAGCGCTGAAGAAGAAACCCTGCAGATGCAAGCCCAAAACCTGGACTATTAAATCAAGTGAGCAAAGATAGGTAAAACCGATGACTCTGAGAACCTCCAGCAAGCCCGTCTGCACCACAGTAAGTGTCGATCAACTGACTGTGAAAGGTGTAAGGCTGTACCACCTGCCTTACTACCCGGATGAACGGGGTGATCTGACAGTTGGTGAACTGGGATGCGGCTTACCTTTCCTCCCGAAGCGCTATTTTGTGGTCTATTCGGTTCCTGGCCCCGAAAACCGTGGCGATCATGCCCATCTGACTTGTGAGCAGTTTATGCTTTGCCTTAAAGGTAGCTGCAAAGTAATGGTCGATGATGGCAATCATCAGGAGGATATTCTGCTGGATGACCCAACCCTTGGGCTGTATGTTCCGCCAATGGTCTGGGCTAAGGAGCACCACTATTCCAGCGATGCCGTGTTGCTGGTTTTGGCATCAGAAGTGTATCAGCCTGAGGACTACATTCGCAGTTACGACGAATACCTCCGGAGGCTGAATGGATAGAAAAATTCCATTTCTTGATCTCAAAGCGGCTTACTTGGAAGCCCAGGATGCCATTGATGCCGCTTATAAACGGGTAATGAATTCTGGTTGGTACATAATGGGCGAAGAGCTTGATGCCTTCGAGATTGAGTTTGCTCAATTTAGCGGTGCCAGGCATTGTATCGGGGTTGGAAACGGGCTGGAAGCCTTGGTCCTTATTTTGAAGGCAAAAGGGATTGGTATCGGTGACGAAGTAATCGTGCCCTCCAACACCTATATTGCTTCTTGGCTGGCAGTCTCCATGGCTGGTGCTAAATTGGTACCTGTTGAACCCAAATTAGCAACCTACAACCTAAACCCGGAATTGATTGAAACAGCAATTACACCTGCCACCAAGGCGATCATGCCGGTGCATTTGTACGGCCAGAAGGCAGAGATGAAGGCTGTCAGCGAGATTGCCAACCGCCATGGTCTTTTCATCATTGAAGACAGCGCCCAGATGCAGCTACGTGGCCATGCCCCGGTCAAAGATATTGCTTCAGGTTCCGCGGCTGGCTTCAGCTTTTATCCGGGTAAGAATTTAGGCGCCTTTGGGGATGCCGGTTGCGTGGTGACCGATGATGACATGCTGGCTGAAAAAGTGCGCATGATCCGTAATTACGGCTCAAAACAGAAATACTACAATGAGATTCAAGGGCGCAACTCGCGTCTGGACCCGTTGCAGGCAGCTTTTTTGAGAGCAAAATTACCTCTACTTGAGAACTGGAATTTACGGCGGGCTCAGATAGCGGAAGTTTATCGTGAAAATCTGGCTGGTTTGGATGGCCTGGTATTGCCCGTAATTGCCGCTGGTAATCCGCATGCCTGGCACATTTTTGCCATTCGGCATCCGCGCAGGGATGAACTTCAAGCCAGGCTGGCAGAGCGCGGTATTGGCACCCTTATTCACTATCCCATCCCGCCCCATCTTTCAAAGGCTTACGCGGAATTGGGCTATAAAAAGGGTGACTTCCCGATCGCAGAGGAAATCCACCAGACAGAACTCAGCTTGCCAATGGGGCCACATTTGAGCATTGAAGATGCAGTTTATGTCTCATCCGCAATCCGGGAATTTTGCAATCAGTCTGTCTGATTGTGTGCCTGGCAAATCGATTGACTAAGTAGCTAAAACCAAAGAAAATTCATTGACGGTATAAATATTCATCCCTTGAATAATTTTCTAACCCTGGTATTCTGTGGATATCGAGTAGCCATCAGCCTCTAAAAAAGAGGCTGATAATTTGAATCGTCAGTTAGACCAATGATTCGTATTGTTCAATAAGGGCTACTGACTGTGCCAATGAAGTACTCCAAAATTCCTTGGAGCGGATGTCGATGCCAAACTTGAAGGCAAGGTCAGCCGCAGATGCTTCGCCAGTGCTGGCCAGCAAACTCTTATAATCTGCCACGAAAGCGCTGCCCCGCTGCTGATAAATGGCGTAGAGGCCAGTGCCAAAAAGCAAGCCAAAGGCATAAGGGTAGTTGTAGAAAGAAAGTCCCGTCCGGTAATAATGTGGTTTCCAGGTCCATGCGTAAGGGTTGAGGATGGAATTATCCAACCCGTCGCCATAGGTTTCCCTTTGTGCTTGCAGCATGATCTGGCAGATTTCATCCGCAGACAAAGTGGCTTTAGCCCTGCGTTCAAAAACTTCTTTCTCAAAAATAAAGCGGGAGAGGATATCCACAATGACAGCGGAATCCCCCAGGAGCTTGGTTTCCAGTAGTGCCAGTTCTTCAGCGGTGCTGGCAGTGTTCTTTAGAAGGGCGTGGAACATGATGGTCTCGTTCATGATCGAGGCGGTCTCAGCGAGAGTCATAGGTGTGCGGGTCTGTAACTGGGTCTTGCCGGCTTGGAAGGCGCAGTGATTGTGAAAACCATGCCCAAGTTCGTGGGCAAGAGTCATCACCTGGTCGAGTGAGCCATCAAAATTGCAGAGAACGCGGCTTTCCTTGAGGGCATCGATGCCCATGCAGTAAGCACCCCCGCGTTTGCCGGGGCGTGACTCAGCGTCAATCCAATGCTGGTCAAAAGCTGTCTTAGCAAAATCTGAGAGCTCAGGGCTAAAGTTGGCAAAATTGGCAAGGATCAAATCCCGGGCTTCAGCAAAGCTAAATTGGCGTTCTGAACTGCCAAATGGCGCAAAAAGATTCCACCAGGGCAAGCGCTCATTCCCAAGATGTCTCGCTTTGGCTTGGAAGTAACGCCGAAAACTTGGCAGGGATTCGCGCATGGCAGTCAGCATACCTTCGAGCGTTTCCGTGTCGATGCGGGCTTGCTCAAGAGAGGTGTCCAGGCTGGTCTTGCGGCCCCGTTTGCGGTCCAGTGTGATCACTTGCCCCTTGACCCCGTTGAGGCAGGCTGCCAGGGGTTCCTTCATTTCCTCCCACACGCTTTGCTCAAGTTTGTAAGCTCGTTCACGCACATCAGCAGACGGATGTGAGCGTAAGTTGATGAGGCCGGGCATGGAAAGGGTTTGGGTTTTGCCATCCAATTCAAACGATACGGTCTTTTGTGATGTCAGCACGCCCTGCAAAGTGTTCCAGGCGGAGCCCCCTGACAAGTTGAGTTCGTTGGCAAGAATTTCTTCAGCTTCGCTCATGGTGAACTGGGCACGTTGGGCCTCTTCGAGTAGGTAAAACTGATGCTCACGGGCAGAACCGGGCAAATGCAAAGCTTTTGGGAGAGTCTCACCCAAAGTGCCCAGCCACTTGCGGATCTGTAATCTGAGGTTGCTGAAGGGTATTACTTCAATTTCGAAGCGCGATTGCATTTGCTCAGCCGCTTTATCGAATGAGTTTGTGGTGATCAAAGCGTGCAAATAAGCCCCCATGGTATCGGTCTTGAGCATAAAGGCGTTGAAAAGCTCAACAAGGGTGTTCAGTACGAGGGCAAGCGCTTCAGGTTGGGTTTCCTTGCTCAACGGTAAAACCGAGTCTGCATAAAAAGATTGCAGGGACTTAATTTCGTCCTTTATTGAGTCAAAATCCTGTACGAAGCGAGGATCTTCCAGTGAGGTATAGATATTGGTCAGGTCCCAGCGGGGTGGTGTTTGGTTCATAAAACTCCTCTTATCATCATTGATCTTCGATCTGAATTATCAACCACAAAATGAAGTTTGGTTGAAATCTGACATGCATCAGCAATTCATAAAAAAAGTTCACCCTTGTTTTATAGACCTTCTGAAAGGATTAATGCAAAAAATCGTTAGGAATTTTTTGTGCAAACTGAATTATTTGCTCTGGTCGTAAAGATGGAATTTGCTCCGATTGCATGTTGTTGGGGCTCGGGCAGTAGAATGTTACACTCCTGTTTTAACGTTATTATCTTTATCCTATCATCTGCCCAAACGTGGTTAACAACTATTGACCCGTTTTTTAGATAGTCTAAGCCCACTTGGACGAGGGTTTGATTGTTGCCTGGCACAGTGCTGGCATGGTCACGCTAATCGCCCTGAAACTCCTCAATATCAAAGGTATCGGCTTAATAACTTCTAAATGAGGTTCTTGTATACTTGGCTGGTTATTCTAAGTGCGCAAATTTTTTTTCGTCGAATAAAAGAGAAATAATATCTAAATAGTATAGATAAAGGGATTTGACAATGAAAACATCTTTTCTCAAGCACAAAGCAGCCTGGATAATTGTAGGTCTGATTTTGATTGGTGCTGCTATTGGCGCTACCTTTTTGTATCGATCTACTCTGGTAAATGCAGAATCAGATACACCTGTACTGCAGACAACCAAGGTGCGCACGGGTGACCTGGTTGTCAGTTCAGCAGGCAGCGGAAGTGTTGTTTCCACTGCACAGACGCAATTGGGTTTTCGCACTAGTGGTATTGTTTTAGTTGTCAACGTAATCTCGGGGCAACAGGTTAGTGAAGGCGACATTCTGGCAAGTTTGGATAATGCAACGCAAGAGGCTGCTTTTGCCCAAGCTGAAGCAAAATTGGAATCTTCATTCTCACCTTCTGGTATCGCAGCCTACCAACTTGCTCTTTCTGATGCGCAGATAGCTTATAACAAAGCACTTGTTGAATCTAATGGGTATAGTTCCTTAAGCAACGACGAAAACGAATTAGCTATTTTACAAGGTAATATTATTGATGCTCAAAATACGCTCACAATCGCTGAGGAAAAGTACGCTTACTACCTTGACGTTCCTGATGACAATATCTATAAAGCAAGAGCATTGTCCGAATTAGCCTCCGCAAGGCTAAAGGTTGAAGATTTCGAATCTCAGTTAGCTTATTACGAATTGAAATCAGATGACCTTGGTGAGATAAAAGTTGTTGCAAATCTGGAAATTGCCAAAGCGCGATTAAGTGAGGCACAGACTGCGCTAAACATTGTGCAATCTGGTGACCGTAGCCTTTTGTCACAAACTCTGGTTGCAACAGATGGAACATCTCTTGCCAAGTTGAAACTTGAATATCTGGCCTTCGAAAATGCACTTGCAGCGCTGGAGAATACCCACCTTGTTGCGCCTTTTTCCGGAATCGTGGGGAATTTGAGCCTCGTTTCAGGCCAGGCTGTCAACACAAGCCCGGTCATGACTCTCACATCGATGGATGAACTTCTGGTTAAGTTCTACATGGACGAAACGGACCTTTCAGGACTTTCCGTGGGAAACCGCACTATCTACACTTTTACCGCTCATCCAGAAATCAGTTTTGAGGGTGAAGTTGCCATCATTGAGCCTTCTCTGCAGATTATTGAGGGTTCACCTGTCGTGGTCATCTGGGGTACGCTACCTGAACAGCAGTTCTTTGACCTGTTTGTAGGCATGACAGCAGATGTTGAGGTGATTGCTGGCGAGGCAAAGAATGCCCTCGTTATCCCAATTCAGGCATTGCGAGAACTCACACCTGAGTCATTCGCGGTCTTTATTGTTGAGGCAGATGGTTCTCTGAAACTCACACCTGTCAGTATTGGCTTGCGAGACTTCGCAAATGCCGAAGTCTTGGCGGGTCTCAAAGCTGGGGACATCATTAGCACAGGGACCGTTGAAACCAAGTAATGGGGCGGAGCCAAACGGAATAAAAATGCAAACCAATCTGATTGAAATTAAAGAAATGACCAAGGTCTATGGTGAATCTGATGCCGCAATCTTTGCGCTTGCGGGTGTAAATTTGCAGGTTAGTAGTGGTGAATTTGTGGCTATTATGGGCCATTCAGGTTCTGGTAAATCTACTCTATTAAATATCCTTGGATGCCTTGATCGGCCAACCACGGGAACTTATTTGCTCGATGGCCGTGATGTTAGTAAATTGAATAAGAATCAACTTGCAGAAATTCGCAATCAGAAGTTGGGTTTCATATTTCAATCCTTCAACTTATTACCTCGTCTTAGCGCCCTTGGAAATGTAATGCTGCCCATGTTCTATGATTCTACGGAAGATGTCTCAGTTGCTGATGCAAAATCACGTGCGATTGCTTCTCTCGAATCGGTTGGGTTAGGTTCCAGGTTGGACCACTACCCAAATCAACTTTCTGGCGGCCAACAACAAAGGGTGGCCATAGCCCGCGCGTTAGTAAATCATCCTCCTTTGATCCTGGCTGATGAACCAACCGGCAACTTGGACTCGAAAACTGGTGCAGAAATAATCGAAATATTGGATTTGTTGCATAAAAACGGTACCACTATTGTGATGGTTACGCATGAGCCTGATATTGCCCAGCATGCTGAGCGGGTTGTGTGCGTCAAGGACGGTTTGATCAGCTCGGATAGTGACCACGAAAATTCCCCTTGTATCAGGGAGAAAGAATTAGCGTGAAATTCAACAAGATTTTGCGATCAGCCTGGGAAGGACTGATGCTAAACAAAGGGCGATCCTTCCTAACAACACTTGGTGTGATTATCGGAGTTGCCTCGGTCATCGTTATGCTTGCCATCAGTGCTGGAACTGAAGCGGAGATTGCCAAGCAAATCAATGCCTTAGGAGCGAGCCTGGTTATTGTCTCCCCATCAAGAGGCGTCCCGGGCAGCGCGAGAACGCTCCTATACGATGACGCGTTAGCAATTGGCAAACAGGTACTGGGGATCACGGGTGTATCAGCTGAACAAGCACCTCCTGCACAAAATATCAAAGCCAATGACAAAGTGCTGGAAGCTATCCCTGTGATTGGCACATCACCAGAATTTCCACTCGTGCGGGATTACGCAGTTGCCTCAGGAAGGTACTTTAATCAGAGTGAAGATGATCGCAAAGCCAAAGTCGCTGTGCTTGGGTCTGGAATTGCCACCGACTTATTTGGTAGTATCGACCCAATTGGGCAAGTTGTGACCGTTGGGACGACAAAATTGACCATTATCGGAGTCATGGAATCCAAGGGAATGATCTCGGATCTAGATTACGACGGACGTGTTTACATACCGGTAAACTTGGTGTTCAGCAAGTTTATTCCTGTCATGAATATTGGCCCAGACCGTGTTCGAACAATTTATGTCAAAGCTGAGAGCCCTGAGAAAATTTCCAGTGTAATCACACAAATTACCGCGGTTTTGGCAGAACGGCATGATGTTGATATCAGCAAGCCAGACTTTTCAGTTCAAACGCAACAAGACATCATTAATACACAAGAAGCAACGACAGCTGCTTTCCGTGATTTACTAGCCTGGGTGGCAGGCGTATCTCTTGTCGTTGGGGGCATAGGAATTATGAATATTATGCTGGTTAGTGTCACCGAAAGAACACGTGAAATCGGTTTACGACAGGCCTTGGGGGCTCGTCCTGGTGATGTATTACTCCAGTTCCTTTTAGAGGCGGTCATACTTAGCCTTGTGGGTGGACTGGTAGGAGTGTTATTGGGCGTAGGAGGATCCTATCTTTTTGGAGAGTTCGGAAGCATGAAAACTGCAATTGTTCCGCTTTCCATCCCGTTAGCTTTTGGAGCGGCAGCGATTGTTGGAATATTCTTTGGTTACTACCCAGCAGTTCAAGCGGCAAAACTTGATCCAATAGTTGCCTTACGGCACGAATAATCTATATGCAAAATTAAAGGATAACGAAATGAAACGTCTCAAATATGTATTGGTGGTTCTGGCAATTATTAGCCTGCTCACAGCTTGTGGTTCCAAAGCACAAAGCCCTGAACCCACGAAGATTGTAGAAGAAACAAATGTTGTTGATAAGGCACCAGCAATCTCTATAGTTACCAGCCCGACTGAGATCCCTCAAAAAGTAAGCATCGACTACGAATTCGAAGGTGCTTTGTCAGGCAGATTGCTGCTTGCTCTTGGGTCACTTAAACTGGCTGAAACCTCGTTTCCAATCACAGCTGATCAAGCCCCGCAAATGTTAATGCTGTGGCAAGCTTTAGACAACCTTACCCAATCGGGTAATAGCGCTGAAGCTGAAGTAACCGCCATACTATCTCAAATCGATCAAGCATTCACTTCTGACCAGGCCGCATCAATCAATGCCATGGTACTCACCCAAGAAGAACTGCAAAGCTGGGCTCAGGCAAATGGGGTGACGCTTGGAACCGGTATCGGTACTGGACAAGGTATGGGACAAGGAACAGGCTTATCACCTGAAGCAAAGGCAACCAAACAAGCCGAAAACGGCATGGTTGGAAATGCTGCGGCAGGGGGAAGTGGCCTTTCTGCAGCAATTACGGAAGCCTTGATCACTTATCTTGCCACTATCAAATGACGCCTAGTTGGTTTATCGAAGCCATTGTGGTAATTGTGGAGCAGTAAAAGCAAACCTAATTCGAATCTTCTGCGGAAGCCATCACCGTCCACGCAATTATGAATTCAACTGAGCATTACGTGGGAATGATCTCCAGTTGATGCGGTAAGTCAACCAAACGTCGAAGATGGATTTTAAATTGGTGGAGAAAGACGATGAACAAAAAAAGGTGTGCCGTGGATTGGCACACCTTTTTGGAATGGTCAAAACTTACGAACGGCGTGAACCGCTCGCACGACCAGCAATGGAGATGTAGTAGAAAATCTGAGCCAGTGAGGTCAGTAGACCAGCAACATAAGTCCAGGCTGCGGCGCTAAGCATATCATCAACACCTTTGCGATCCTGCTCGCTCACAACCAGGCCTGTATCTTCCAGCATCTTGCGGGCACGTTTGGATGCGTCGAATTCCACGGGCAATGTCACCAACGAGAATAATGCCGTCCCAGAGAAAAGTAAGACACCCAGCCACGTGAGACCTGTAATTTGAAGCGCAAGACCGATCATGAACAGGATGATGCCAATATTGGAACCAAAACTGACAATCGGTACAATAGCTGATCGCAAGCGCATAGGTCCGTAACCTTCTTTGTCCTGCATGGCATGCCCCAGTTCATGAGCAGCAATGGCCATAGCAGCGACAGAAGGTACATCGGCAATACCCTGAGAGAGTGCGAGTGAGTCATTGCGCGGGTCGTAGTGGTCTGTCAGGGTACCTTGGATCCGTTTGAGACTGACATTCTGAAGCCCAACACGGGGTTTAAGGTGCTCGGCTGTTTCCATGCCAGTAACTTTATGAGTGTTGGGAACCTGGCTCCACTTCTTAAAAGCACCTTTTACTTTTGATTGCGCCCAAAACGAAAGAATCAGGGCAGGTAGCATATAAAGCAGATAAGATAAGTCCATATGTAAACTCCTTATTGAATCCATTACTGGATCTTGTGTGTATTATCGATAATTGAATTTTACCATTCCGGTTTTTGAGTAGTGGGTTTGTCTAATAGCGAAAATCATTGCACTGGGGGGCCCTTGAGCATCCATCCTTTCGTTGATGAGCTTTGCGGTCAAGAAACGACCAAACGTACCCTTATGCAAAAAAGAAATGGGTAAGAGCATGGCCAAAAAAAGGAACGCATTTCTGCGTTCCCTAATGTGGAAGAAACTATAGAGTTAACCTTTAGTTGGTCTGGATTTCTCGCAGGTATTCTTTGTTCCTGTTGACAGTACGCAATAACCTAGTTCTCAAGCAAGTATTCAACGGCTGCATCCAGTTGCGGGTCCAGCTCGTTCGCATAATCTTCTTCGGTCATTATCACTTCGATATCTGGGGTTAGGCCTACTTCGCTGATTTGTTTACCGTTGGGTGTAAGCCAGCGCGCGATGGTGATGCGCACACCACCTTCTTCTGATGTAAGCGGAATCCAGTTTTGCACAGAACCCTTGCCATAACTGGTAACGCCCACCAAAATGCCACGGCCGCGGTCTTGAATGGCACCAGCAGTAATCTCAGATGCGGAAGCCGAACCCTCGTTGATAAGCACTGCTAACTTAATTTTTGTTGCCATACCGCCAGGTTTGGCGGTGTAAGTGTCGCGGCTTTTATCGCCATACTCTTCATACATAACCACACCATCTGGCACAAACTGAGATACCACGTCGATGGCAGTGCTAAGATACCCGCCGCCGTTATCCCTCAGGTCGAAAACCAGGCCTTTGGGTCTCTGGGCTAAAATCTCTTTAAGGGCCGCACGCAATTGGGGCATGGATTGTTCGTTGAATGTGTGCAGTGAAACGTAAGCGATGTCGTTTTCAAAGACCTCATACTCAACTACCGGCACGGTAATCTTGGCACGTGTGATGGTAAACTCCATTTTTTCATTGTCACGCATAATGGTTAGTTTTACAGAAGTGCCAGCCTTACCGAGAATACGCTGAAGCGCAAGATCGCCCGGGATGCCGGCCATATCCTCATCGTCAATGGCGATGACAATATCTTTTGCACGTAGGCCGGCAGCTTCAGCAGGCGAACCTTTCATCGGCGAAATTATCTGGATGTATTCCCCGGTAGTATCTACCCAGGCACCAATGCCTTCGTATTCACCTTCCATGGAAGTGTTGGCTTGTTTGAACTGTTCAGGGTCCATATAGGAGGTGTGCTTATCGCCAGTGGCTGCCAACATGCCAGAAATGGCGCCGCGCATCAACTCGAGGTCATTAAGGGGCTGATCAACATAATTCTCATGTAGCAGCTTCCAGCTTTCCCAAAAGGGCGCAAAGAGTTGCTTTTGCTCTTCAGGCGTTAGGTCAGAGACAATGGGGGTGGAAGCAGCCTGCCCTTGAGGTATCGGAATCGTTGCTTGGGTTGGGACTAGCGTGCTTTCAGGGGTCCTGAAAAGTTTATCAAAGGCCTGACTCTTGACAGTCGCCCCAACCAGCGCGCCACTCCCGAAGGATGCGGCAAGGAGCATGAATGCCACCAGAATCACCAAAATTGTTTTAGTTGAATTGTTCATTGTTCATCTCCAGATGAAATTTAGAAAAGAATACCATAAGAGCCAAAACTGGTAGACAGGTCCTTTTACAAGCTAAAAGCAGCAAGTGTTTTTTTCAAGATTGGACTTCTTCGAGATTTGGCAAAAGGGCCTCAAGATCTGCCAGGCGCTCCACCTGGAGGAAGTCGTGGCCTTGTTTCTGTCCAACGTAGAGTGGAACCATACCTAAAGCCTGGGCTGTGGCCAGGTTGGGAAGATTATCATCAGCATAAAGGCATGTGCTGGGGTTCGCAATTTTGAGGTGCTGAAACATAAGTTTGAAGGCTTCGGGCATGGGTTTGCAATAAGGCTGCACTGCCCCAACATCAGTGATTCCGTTGAATAGATCCAACAGATTCATTTTAGTAAGCACATTTTTGGCATGGCCTTCAGAGGCATTGGTAAAGATGTATTTCTTCTGAGGAATGCTGCCGAGGAAGTTTCTTAATTCATCATCAGGCCCAAGAATTGAGCTTAGGTCAATATCGTGCACGTAATCCAGGTAGGCCTGCACGTCGATGCCGCGTTCCTCGTGCAGACCGCGCAGGGTAGTGCCATATTGCTTGAGCAAGCGGTCGCGTAGGGGCATGATGCCTTCATCAGGTACATCAGGCAGGTGCTCACGCATAAATGCAAAGATGCGTTCACCAATAAGGTTCCATATGCCAGAATTAGGCTGGTAAATGGTCTCGTCGAGGTCGAATATAAAAATGTCAATTGGTTGGGATATTTTCATCGCGTTCAAGCCAGGTTTCCAAATCTGTGGGAGGTGTATAGTTGTCCAGGGCATCCAACAACGCAAGCGGGTTCTCGGCGCTGAGATAGAGCTGCCGGTGAACTGGAAAAATAAAGTTTTCTGCCATGGCAAAGTTTAAAGTTTTGAGCAGCAGGTCATAGTAACCGACTGTATTAAGAAAGCCAACTGGCTTCTTATGGAGCCCGATCTGGGCACCGGTGAGTGTTTCAAAAATTTCATCCAGGGTACCAAAACCACCCGGCAAAGCAATGGTAGCATCACCCAGTTCTATCAGGCGGAATTTGCGCAGCTGGATATCAGGCACGATTTCCAGGCGGGTCAGACCAGCATGCGAAAGATTGGGTCGATTGAGCCCCTCATTAATGACACCCACAACTTCCCCACCATAAGCTAAAGCGCCTTCTGCTACCGCGCCCATCAGACCAGTGCGCCCGCCGCCATAAACCAGAGTGCGGCCTTGGATGGCAATAATCTTGCCCAACTGGTAAGCTGCCTTGGCAAAAACCGGGTCAAGCCCTACTGCTGAACCTGCGTAAACGGTGATTGTGCGGCAGAAGTGTTTACTGCCTTCAGGCGCGTGAATCTCTGAATCTGGAATTGGCTCGAACATCAGGCATGCCTCATATTCTTGAGTTCACGCACTTTATCCAGTTCGGCTGGCGTCAGTTTGTGGGGTAAGTGGATCTGTACGGTCACAAGCAGATCACCACGTTCGTTTGGATCTTTGAGAAGTGGCATACCCTGACCGCGCAAGCGGAATGTTTTGCCGCTGTCCGTCTGGGCAGGGATGCTTAGTACCAGGTTCTTACCCAGCGTTGGCACGCTAACATCACCGCCGAGGATGGCAGTGTATAGGTCGATCGGAACTGTCGTTTTGAGGTTCTTACCATCCCGCTCAAAATTGGGGTTTGGCAGTACCTTGATGCGCAGGTACACATCCTGCCCATTGGCAAAGCCACGCAGACGCACCCTTGAACCGGTATCCACACCAGCCGGAATGGAGACTTCACGCATAGCGCCGCCCTCCATGCCCAACTGACGTTTGGTGCCTGTCAGGGCTTCGCTGAGGCTGATCTCAACTTCGTGTTCAATCACCTGCGCCATCGGGTTGCGGGCTGTCTGTCGTTTTGGCTGAGCCTGACGCGTGCTTGTGCTGGTGTTGAAACCGCCCCCAAAACCGCCCATGCCGCCAAACAAGGTTTCAAAGAAATCCGAGAAGCTGCCCATGCGCCCGCTGCCAAAGAGCCCTTCCATTTCTTCAGGGGTCATGGTGCGGTAAGTGCTACCCCCTGCCTGCTGCCGCCAGGGGCCAAAGTCGAAGTCTTCTGGTCTTCCCCCGCGCTGCTGGTATTGTTGCCAGGAAGAACCAAACTGATCGTATTTTGCGCGTTTTTGCTTGTCAGAAAGCACCTGGTAGGCTTCGTTGATTTCTTTGAATCTTTCTTCCGCGTTCGGTTTATCCTTGTTCATATCCGGATGCCATTCACGGGCAAGCTTTCGATAAGCCTTCTTCAGGTCTTCGTCACTGACATTCTTCGGAACGCCTAAAATTTTGTAATAATCCTTATAGTCCATAATACCTCGTCATATAACCTCTTAATCATACGCTGAAAATATCAATTTTCTATAAATATCCAACCTGCAGCAGTACTCAAGCGAAACTTGAGCAGATTCGGTGGAAGTTAAGCGTAAAAAGGCCATTTTTCAAGCGCTGCTTGATTGGATTACAGCAAGAAATTTCTATAATCAACAGTGAAAAAGGAGTTAGAGATGGAAACCAATATTGATATGTTTCACTACTTGAAAGATGAATACCTCAGCCCAATTCTGGCAACGCGCCAATGCAGTTGCAAAGAACAAGAATGTCTGGCTTGTGAATTCTTAACGATCCTGAAGATCAAGAACAACCATGAAAGAAGTACATTCCGTTGGTTTGTAGATTACCTGGTTGCATTTACAGTTAGAATTCTGGGTGCGTTCTAATCTTGTCCAATTAGGCGTCCCTTTTGCAAGAATTTTTCAAAATTATCCTATAATTCACAGATTGAAGAGAGGCAGCATGCAGACTGATGATAATTACACTGATAAACCGATGCCTAATGTCCACGCAAACACCGAAATAGATAACCCAACATCGGACAAGTTTCATAGCAAAGGGGGCGCTCAAAGCGGTCCCTCGGACAATTGGTTGCGGAACTTTGCGCCGATGTTTATTGGCCAAATGTTTTCACTTCTTGGTAGCGGGGTGGTTCAATTCGCGCTGATTTGGTATCTGACAGAAAAAACAGGGTCGGCTGCTGTTCTGGCAACGGCCAGCATGGTTGGTCTGCTGCCGCAAGTTCTGCTGGGGCCTTTCGCTGGGGCGTTGGTAGACCGTTGGAACCGTAAAGCCACCATGGTTGTGGCCGATCTGATTGTCACCCTGGCAACTATTGCGCTCATGATGCTCTTCTACTTTGATTTTGTGCAAGTCTGGCATATTTACCTGGTGCTTTTCGTGAGAGCCGTCTCAGGTATTTTCCAGGGGCCGGCCATGACTGCTTCAACCACGCTAATGGTTCCCAAGGAGCAATATGCTCGGCTTGGGGGCTTTAACCAGGCCTTAAACGGCATCATTAATATTGTCTCACCTCCGTTGGGCGCGCTTTTACTGGCCGTCTGGCCTTTCCAGGGCGTGTTGGCAGTGGACGTGGTGACAGCCGTGTTTGCAATCTTGTTGCTTCTGTTCCTTGTGAAGGTGCCGCAGCCAAAGCGTAGAGATGTTCAAGAGGTCATCTCTCCTAAAGTCCTGTGGAAGGATGTCAGCTCAGCTTATGTCTATATGAAAGCCTGGCCTGGAATGTTCATTTTGACCATCATGGCAGCGTTAATCAATTTTTCCTTTGCCCCAACCGGCGCGCTTTTGCCCTTGATGGTCACCAAAGGCTTTGGTGGCGGGGCTACCCAGTTGGCCAGCGTCGAGTCAGCATTGGGGATCGGAATTGTGATTGGTGGTCTGCTCTTGGGGGTATGGGGAGGTTTCAAGCGGAAAATTTTTACTTCCCTGGCAGGTATTCTGGTTCTCGGATTTGCGATAACTGGAATGGGAATGACCCCGAGCCATTTACTGCCAATGCTGATCGCGTTTTCTGGATTGATGGGCTTTGCCCTGGCCTTTGCCAATGGTCCATTGGGTGCCATTTTCCAGGCTAAGGTTCCACCTGAAATGCAGGGTCGCACTTTAATGATGCTGAATAGCCTCTGCCAATTAGCCATGCCTATTGGTATCGTATTGGCAGCGCCAATCGCGGATCGCCTTGGTGTGAATGTAGCCTTTATTTTTGCGGGTGTGATGGCAATTTCTGTGGGAATCTATGGTTTGTTGAACAAAGAAGTCAACACTCTGGACCTGCAGGAGCCAGGGGGCAAAATTCTGGCAACAGAACTGGAACTCGCGGAGTAAATACTGGCCATCACCCTTTGATTGTTTCTTGAAGAGTCTGTTTTTAAGCGGTGTCGCCTAACCCAGGTTTGAAGGCTCCGAGAGAAGAAAATCAGCCACTTGAGACGTACTTGGCAGCAGTACCTGCGCGCCAGCCTTGCGTAATTGTTTTTCCGTCCCAAATCCGCAGAGGACGGCCAGGCTCTGGGCCTTGGCGGCTATCGCGGCGTGTACATCCACGATGGTATCGCCAATCATCAGGCAATCTTCCACGGGCACATTCATGGCTTTTGCCGCAGCAATCAGCGGGTCGGCAAAGGGCTTGGTATGCGTACAGGATTGGGATGCCAGGACAACCGTAAAAAAGCGGCTGAGTTTGTGAGAATCCAGAAATGCCCGCGTAGTGATTTCATTACGGTTGGTCACCACGGCCATTGGGTAACGGCTTGCAAGTGCTTCCAGCATGGGGGTAACCCCGGGGATTTGTGGATGTACCTTAAATTTGTTAGGCACGCGCAGATCGCGCTTGGCGCGCCAATCCAGCAGGTAAGCCAGCCAGGAATCCACCCCCAGCCTATCCGCCACGTTTAGAAACCAGTTCATTGGGCCTTCAGAGAAATGCACAAACCGGCGTGAGAAGCGTTGCGCTTGCCCGGGTTTGAGCAGTGCGTGCAAGGGTTTTAGCACGCCTTCAATCCTGTAGGCCATGTTGTCATCTGTGTCGGCAAGGGTACCATCAACATCAAAAATCAAAGCCCGGATGCGGGCGCGGTCAAGCGGTTTGGCGGCTGGGTTTTGCATACTTACCAGCCTTAATTTCGAACTGAACTTTGCAGTTTGGTAACCGCTTCGCTGGAAGTGCTGACAATCCAGGTGAGGCCCTGGTCTGGGTTTCTCATCAGGCTGCTGCAATAACCCTCTTTGCAGGCCAATTCTGCGCTGTTCTGAGCTCCAAAACGAAGTTGCGTATAGGTGAGGAAAGCTTTGTAAGCTTCATCGCTATCTTTACTGGTATCCCAGCGGTAGGTAACTACAAAAGCAGAGTCTTTGCCATCGCTCAGAACGGCATATTGGTCGCCACCCCAACCTTCTGTGGCGGCACTTACGATGGAGTCAAGCTGTCGGTAGCCCTCATCATCTGCCCGGGCTAGAATAAGCCAGGTGTACCATTCGCCAATGGTCTCGCGGTCAATTTCCTGCCAGGCAGGTCCCAGGCTTTTGGCAAGCTCCGGCAGTAAGACTGTCATAGGCTTATCATCCGGGTAACGGGAAGGGTGCAGAATTTGCTCAGTGGAGACAGGTTTTTGGCTGGTAAAGGCAGCATCAACAGCTTTTTCACCACCGCTTGCCTGCAAGGTTTTGACGAAGGTACTGCCTTGCGTGTATGGGAAGTTCATGTCTTCCTGCATGTAAGCAGGCGCAGAATCGAGAATGGGGCTTTCAAAGGAAGTTATAAAAGTCTGAAGATCCTTAAAATCCTGTTCGGTTGCATATTCGCTCATCCAGGCCATTTGGGTATTGGTGGCATCTCCTTCGATCAAAGCCTGGATAGCGGCGCAGTATTCCGAATTCTTCTCACAGGCTTCATCCGAATAGCCCAGCCCAGCTTTGAAATCGTACCTTGCATCCTGCAGGGCGTGGGTAAACTCATGCGCGTAGGTGCTGCGTTCCATGCCGCCAAAACCCTGATCCGCTACCACATACATCGACTTGGTTTCGTTATCGTAATACCCGGCAATCTGCTCGGTGTAGAGCTGTTTGTAGAAATTGAGTATGTCAAAATCCTCAGGCAGCAAGCCTAAGAGTGCCAGTGTGGTCACGTCCTCGGCTGCATCTTCAGGAGTGTAATCTTTGAAAAATTCAGTGGTTACCTGTTCTTTAAGCTGGGCAGTGGTGAGTGACTCTCGCTTCAGCGATGTCTCGAGCTCCATGCCTTTCAGTGAGCTTACTTCCTTTTCGATCTGGGCAAATTGAGCACTAAGCGCCAGATCGATCGTGCTGGGAAAGCCTTCAGGCGTTTTTGCAGGGGCAAACGAAATTACAGGTGTAGGTGGTATGGTTTCAGAGCTGCTGACCGTGCGGGTGATGAAAAACGCGCTGCCAATCACAGCACAAACACAGCAACATAAAAAGAGCGAGATCAGAACGATGATCAGGATGATGATGGGTTTATTTTCAGAAATCACGATTGACGGTCCTTTTTCATGGGTTTTACAGTTAAAGGCTCGTCATCTTCTGGCAACGGTTCGAGGTCTTCATTTTCCTTTTCAGCGAATTTTGCCATGCGTGGTTCAACTGTTTTCCCGCTGCTGGGTACTTCACTGGGGTAGGCAACCGTCTGAGCCGGGGGCTGCTTCATGGGTTTGGTCTTGAGGGGCGCTCGCATTTCAGCAATCAATTCTTCATCCGAATCATTGGTTTTGGAAGCCTTTGCATTTTTTTCTTTGCGCTCCGGGCTTGGTTTTTCGTCTTCTTCCCATTCTTCTTCAGCCCCAAAGGCAGCTTCATCCTCAGCAGTCAATGACGAAACGTGCCGCATCAGTTCCATGTAGAAACCGACGGCTTTGGCACAATTGGCTATCGAGAGGCGTTCGTTCACGCCGTGAGCTGTTCCAATATCATCAGTCGAAAGCACAAAGGGTGAGAAGCGGTAGGCATTACGACAAATCGGTGCGTAATAACGTGCATCCGTGCCGCCTGCCAGTAGCATTGGCATGACCAAAGTGCTTGGGTACGCAGCCATAATCAGGTTAGCCAGCAAGGCAAACTGGGCTGAGTCCACATCAGACACCGGTGAAGGATTCCAACTGCGGCTTTCCTGCAAGGTTTCGGCACCATAAGGCAAAACGCTAATGATGTCATCGGAGACCATGTTGTTAACGCGCTGGAAAACTTCTTCACGAGTTTCACCTTCCATGATACGCAGGTTGATAAGCGCTTCAGCCTCTGCCGGCAGTACATTGGAGGTATGCCCGCCATTGATGACGGTTGGGGCAAGCGTTGTGCGGGTGAGCGCGTTGAGGGAAGGCTGAGCAGCCATTTGTTTGCGCACCAGGCCACCAAATAGCCAGGTGTTAGCCAAAGCCATCCGCTGCACAAAGGGTAGCGCTTTGCCCAGATGGCTCAGCATGAACTGAACAACGCCCAAATTCTGAGGGAAGGGGTTGGATTCCAGGGTGGCCAACGCCAGGCCAAGCGCGCCGATGGAAGTCCGTTTGGGGGGCATGGCAGCATGGCCTGAAGCCGTTTTGGCCTTCAGGCGCAGCGTGAGGAATCCCTTTTCAGAAACGCCAATCGCTGCCACGGGTCGGTCAACCGCCTTAATCTGATCGGTAGTGATTGCTCCACCTTCATCCAGGAGGAAGGAAAGTTTTACACCCCTATCATGTAAAGCCTTGGCCATGGGTTCGGCGCCATGCCGGCCTGAATTTTCTTCATCAAAACCAAAAGCCAGGTAGACTGTACGCAGGGGTTGATAGCCTTCGCGCAGCAGGTTGTTAACGGCTTCCAACTGCCCGATGAGCACACCCTTGCAGTCGATGGCCCCACGCCCCCAAACATAACCTTCTGCCACGGTGCCTGAAAAAGGCGGGTACTTCCAGCCGCTGCCTTCACCTTCATCCGCAGGGACGACATCCAGATGCGCCATAAAACAAACCGGTTCCAGGCTCGGCTCACTGCCTTTCCAGGTGTATAGCAGGCCAAAGTCGTTGAAAGTTTCCTTCTCCAACTTCTCATCGATCATGGGGTAAAGGGTGTGCAGGAGGTTTAGCAGGCCGCGAAATGGGGTTGGGTCAATTTCTTCAAGCTTGGCACTCGAAATCGTTTTGAGTTGAATGGCAAGGCCAAGCCGCTGAGCAACAGACTCGCCATCTACCTGGGGTAGTGTGATTGGTTCAATTTCTTCGGTGTCAACAGGGAAGATCGCTGTCCGGGCAATAAGGATAACGGCGATCACAACCAAAATGAAAAATGCAGCGAGCAGCAAAATCGTTGATAAGGGCATAATGTCTCCTTAGTTTAATCTCAGAAAACGTTAAAATAATTGTACTTTAAAATAAATCTAACACCGAAGCCCGCGCCAACCGTGCCAGTGCCTCGGATTAATGAAATCTAAATGACTCACGTGTACACTTAGGCCAGCTAAGGAGTTTTGCATGTCAGATACCATACTCGTCATTGATGATCAGGCCAACGTTCGCACCCTGCTTAAAGACTACTTAAGCAATCAGGGTTACCGCGTTGTGCAAGCCCAGGATGGGCAGCAAGGGCTTTTTGTTGCCCGTCATGAGCACCCAGATCTGGTACTGCTGGATATCATGATGCCGAATATGGATGGCTTTCAATTTTTATCCGCTTTTCGGAAGGAAAGCGAGATCCCTGTGATCGTCATCACCGCCCGGGATGAGGAAACCGATACCGTTTTGGGTCTTGAACTGGGTGCTGACGATTTTGTGGTGAAACCTTTTCGTATGCGCGAGTTGGTTGCCCGTATTCGGGCAAACTTGCGCCGCCAGGGGCAAACTGCTGAGCCTTTAGAGTTTTTGCGTAATGGAGCCCTTGTGCTGGACCGCGCAACGCATCAGGTGACGGTTGAGGGTAAAAGCGTTGTGCTCACCCCCTTGGAGTTTGACCTGCTTGCCATCCTCATGCGCACTCCAGGCCGGGTCTTTACCCGTACCGAACTGGTGGACAACCTCAGCGAGAGCGGCTTTGCTGGCCTTGAAAGCACGCTCAATGTGCACATTCGCAACCTGCGCCTGAAGATCGAGCAAGATCCGGCCAGGCCGCTCTACCTCGAAACAGTCTTTGGCATTGGCTACCGCATGAACAAACTGGAGGCAAAGTGAGGCTAAACCTTAGAGCAAAACTGGCCTTGGTTTTTATCGCCATCGCCACGCTGACTGCAGGTGTTTTGTATTTTGTTTTTGTAAACTACAATGCCAATCGCTTTGACCAATTTGTGCTTGACCAACAAACAGATGATCTGGTTACCAATTTAGTTGAGTATTACCGAACTAATGGCTCATGGCAGGGGCTGGCATTTTTGGTTTTGGACCAGGCCGAAACCTGTGAAGAGGGCGAAGTTTGTGAAATGACCCCTGCAATGGGTGGTATGGCGCCTGGGCGCGGCATGGGGCAGGGAGCTCAGCAAACCAACCCGGGTTTCACCAGGAATGGTTTGGGTAATTCTGGCTACGGGGATGGCCGAATGCTCTTTGGCTTGGCTGATGAAAATGGCATTTTGATCATTGCCAATCGCGATAATAGTGCTTTGCTGGGCTTGCAGCTGAATCCAAAGGTGCTCCAACGTGGGCGGCCTGTCACTGTGGATGGGGTTAGGGTTGGAACCCTGCTGATGGTGGATCGCCTGCCTTCTTATAACCTTGCTGAACAACAATTTTTGGACCGCACAAAACGGGCGTACTTCGTGGCGTTCTTTGGTTCTGTGATTGTCGCGGGGCTTCTTGGCTTATTGTTTGCTTCACGTTTTACCAAGCGTATCGGCTCCCTTACCGATGCCGCGGCAAAACTTTCGCAGGGAGACCTCACCCAGCAGGTCAAGATTGAGGGTAAAGACGAACTGAGCGATCTGGGTCTGGCATTCAATAATATGAGCCAGCAACTGCAGAATAGCAATAACTTGCGCAAACAGATGACTGCGGATATTGCCCACGACCTGCGCACGCCCCTGACCGTGGTGAGCGGTTACGTTGAATCCATGCGCGATGGCGACCTTGAGACCACCCCTGAACGGCTGGATGTGATCCATCAGGAAATCCGCCATCTGGAACAGCTGGTGGGGGATCTGCGCTTGCTTTCGCAGTCGGATGCAGGTGAGCTAAAACTAAACATGCAGTCCCTGGACCCTGCCGAGCTTTTACTGCAGGCCGAGAGGGTTTTTGAAAATGAAGCTTTACAAAAGAAGGTCTCGCTTAATGTGCTGGCTAATCCGGGTGAGCTCTGTATCCAGGGGGATGAAAGCCGCTTGCTGCAGGTACTTGAAAACCTCATCGCGAATGCTTTGCATTACACCCCGGAAGGTGGAACAATTAGCCTGAAGAGCACCCTGCTGAAAACCCGGGCTGGCGATAAATGCCTGATTGAAGTGCAGGATACTGGCACTGGTATTTCGCAGGATGAACTACCGCTCATCTTTGAGCGTTTCCACCGGGCGGATAGATCGCGTCATACGGATGATAATCAGAGCGGTTTGGGTTTGGCCATTGTGCGTGCCCTGGTGCAAGCCCACGCCGGCGAAGTACAGGCTGAATCTGAACTGGGAAAAGGCACAAAATTCAGCATTTATCTGCCAGTTCAATGAACCTACAACGAAGATAAGTGATCGCTAAGTAAATCCGTTCTGCAAATTATTGAAGCGATGTTAATGAGTCCTAAATGACTTTTAAATAGGTTTCGATTAATATCGAGGAAACAAGTCAGAAAATCGGAAATGCAACTAAATAAAAAAGTCCGTCAAATTTCATGCTTTCTGAATTTTGTCTGGTTATAGTAGAGACACTCCAAAAAGGAGACACACACGAATTGAGGAAAAATGATTAAAAAACTTTTTAGAACATTGATTGTAAGTGTTTTGGTTTTGGGTATCGC
>CAYMNM010000014.1:0-12799 GCA_964391795.1 uncultured Anaerolineaceae bacterium
TCCAACTCAATGCGAAAAAGCTCGTTCAATTTTTCTGCTTCAATGTAATCCATTACTGTTATGCTTTGATCGGTAATTCCTTCAGTTTCATTGATAGCTTGGATGATCATCAAACCAAGCGGAACCGCGATAGGGCAAAAAGGCGAAGAAGGTCGAAAGGTGTAAGTGGCTCTACCGTTCTCTTCAATAACAAGATTTTCAACCAGCTTCATGCGCACGACATCAGCCCCAGTTTCCGGGTCAATCACTTGTTTTAGTTTTTCTAATACTGCGTTCTCGAGAGCTGTTGTATCCACAATAAACCTTCCTAGGGTTGAATCAACTGATGAACTCTTTTCCACATTTCTTGAATTGATTTTCCGGCGGGGGATTCTGGGTAGTCTACGGTGACCGGATTGCCTTCAACCATCGCTTTCAGGATATTTTCGTCATATGGGACTACACCAACAATTTCAATATTTTGATCTGCAGCAAATGTGTAAATTGCTTTTGTTCCCTCAGGATAGATATCCGCCTTATTGATGCAAATTACTGAAGGGATGTGAAAATGGCGAAGAGTACCCAAAACTCGCTTAAGGTCGTGTAATCCAGCCAGGCTTGGTTCAGTGACAAGCAATCCTAAATCTGTTCCGGCACAGGCAGAAATTACCGGACAGCCGATGCCAGGTGGCCCATCTATGATGACTAGAGGGGATTGGGTGTCTTCTGAAAAAAGACGGGCTTGTTGTTTGATAAGGGTAACCAATTTGCCTGAGTTTTCTCTGCCAGGAAATAGTTCAGCATGGAAAAGGGGACCAAAAGGAGTAGTCGACTGAAACCAATTACCTTCCTGCTGCCTGACCATACTGATTGCGAATTCTGGACAAGCATACACGCACGCAGCGCAGCCGTCACAAGCAATGGGGTCGATCCACTGTACTGGGGCCCCTTCGGGGTCAGGAAGGATAGCGTCGTATCGGCAAACCATCTTGCAGGTTTCACAATTTGTGCAACGATCAGGCTGGATGACGGCCTGTGAACTTCCCCAAAACTCGTTGGGGTCACCAACACATGGCTGGAGAACGAGTCTTAGATTTGCCGCATCAACATCCGCGTCTACAAACACATAGGGAGGATGAACCCCAAAAGTGGTGCTTAGGTGCGCAAACGCAGCACTAATGCTGGTTTTTCCGGTACCACCTTTACCACTTAATATGATCAATTGCTTTGCTTTTTTAGTTTGTGTGTTCATGCGGCAGCTTTGTCAACCAACTTGGTAATTTGTAAAAAGAGAGATTGCATTATTTCTCTGTATTTCGGATATACCTCTACTAAAGTATGACCAGCTGCCAGGTTCTCTGCCAGGACCCGGTCAAAAGGTATTCGCAATAATACTGGGATCTGAGACTCACTCAAAAAACCATTCAGGTAATCATCACCAATGCCATCCCGGTTGATGACCACGCCAGCAGAAATATTCATGTCCTGCAGAATACCGAGCATTTGCTTTAAGTCGTGCAAACCAAATGGGGTAGGTTCTGTGACCAACAAAACAAAATCAACGCCACGTAAGGTCTCAACCACTGAACAGGATGCCCCTGGGGGCGCATCGAAAATATCGATTGTATCTGTTGAAGAAATTGCTAACCTTTTTAATTGGCGAATGATTGGCGTAGCCATCGGTTCGCTGATCGTCAATTTCCCCTGGAAAAAAGCAATATCCTCCAAGCCAATTCCATTCTCAAGCACTCCAATTGTGTTTGGAACTTCCTCTATGGCTTGTTCCGGACAGTTCCAGGTGCAGCTGCCGCATCCATGGCACAATTGTGGGAACACAAGAATGGTTTTACCAACTTTTGCCAAAGAATGGAACTGACACACTTCCACGCATCGACCGCAAACTGTGCATTTATCGGTGTCAATCTTGGGGATTAGAATTGCAGACTTGGTAGTATTCTCAAACCTGGGTTTTAAGAAGAGGTGTCCATTAGGTGCTTCAACATCACAATCAAAATAGCGGATTTTGGCTAAACTTGTCAGGCTGAGCGCAAGACTGGTAGCTACGGTTGTCTTTCCAGTACCACCTTTACCGCTTGCTACGGCAATTTGATAGGATCTTCCCACTCAATGTCTCTACTTATGTTCGGGTAAGGCATTGGCAAGAAAATGATTTACAGCATCTTGAACCGTTACAACATTTTCCGTGAAGAGACGCATCTCAATTTTCGCAGCTTGAAAGGCTCTCGCAGCGTTTGGACCAAAATCGCCGCTAATAACGACATCGGTTGCTTGATCTACGACAAATTGGGCGGCGGCAACCCCCGCTCCACCAGATTGACTGGCGCCTGGGTTTTGGTAGGCTTTCCATTCTTTTGTGTCAGTGTTAATAAAAATTAACCATGGCGAACGTCCAAAACGACTGTCTATCGGGCTTTCAAGCAAAGAATTTTGAGCAGAAATAATTAGCTTCATTGACTCTCCTTCTTTTAATAATGTCTTTCTCAGGCTTACTTGAATGCAAGCCCAAGTTATTTTTGAGTTTTTATCGGAAAATTAGAGCCTATAGAAATTCCTAACTTTGGCAACAGGTAGCGATGGATGACAAAAACAGCTAAAGTAGCTAGAAACGCAATCCCAAAAATTACCAAGGAACTGGAGAGCTCACTCAGCAATGCTGGGTTTATCAACATCACCAAAGATAAGGTGAGCATTAGCATACCGCTGATTAGCTTCAAAATCCGACCATGCTTTTCTTCCATGCGGCTGGTTTTCAGAGTTGCGACCGATGCAAAGAAAATTACCATCTCGTCCAGCTGATAAATCAGCATATATAGAAGAAGCAGGAGGACAAAGGCACCACCGTTTACATTTTGTGAAGCAAGGATGTTCGTCCAAATAACAGGAAATCCTGCAGTACAAGCAAATTCCACCATGGATACACCTGCTGCCAGGGTGACGGTGGCAACAATTAAACCGCCAAACGATTGACTGGCATCAATGACCGCCCGCAATTTTTTGAAAATTCCCGGCTTTTTTGCTTCTGAAATGGTTAAAGAAACACCTTCTTTGTACCAAAAATAGTCTTTAATATTTATCAACGCAAAGGTAAGTGCAATAAGCGCTACAAGAACACGTATCCATCCCAGAAAGCTTGCAAATTTCAAAACGCTGAATAAGCCAACAATAAAAAGCGCATAGATCCCGGCTGTGACGCTTAAAAAGATGATACCGATAACAAACACCTTTTTGCGCGATCCTGTGTGAAGCGTCAATGCCAGAAGCATGGTAAGGACCCATATCGAGCATGGATTAAACCCATCAACAAAAGCAATCAAAGCTGTACTTAATACTGTCGATTTAGAATCCAGGCTTACTTTTCCCAGCAGTGGAATTACTATTTCACGAGAGTCGTTGAGGTTGGTTGTGCCAGCAAAAGGATCTATCTCAGAGATTGGGGGAACTGGTGCCTGAGTAACAATTGGTGTTTCTGTAGCCGTGACAGCCGGTGTTGAAGAGGGCGTAGGGGATTCAAAAGGGGTCGGTGTTGGGGCTTCTTGCGTGTTTGTGACGAGAAATTCAGCACCAGGATCTATACAACCTTCTTTAGCACATTGGAGGACAACTTTTTCAATGGCTTCATTGGCTTCCTCAGCGTACCCTTGCAGATAATATGGTCCGATGAAGATTGTAGGGACTGCAAGATGTTCTATGCCAGATTTTTGGGCCATTAATGTGAACAATTTCTGGCCATCGGCGTCATAATAAACTTCGTAGGTTTTTAGGTCAATTTCCGGGTATTTAATAGCCAGGTTTTCGAAATATGGTTTTGCTTTTGCACAATGCGGGCAACCTTCCCCCCAGAAAAAGTAAATGTAAACCGGGTTAGCCGGCGCGGGCGTTTGTGCTCGCACCGGTCTTGTCCAGTTTAGGAAAAGCACAAGCAATAAAATGCTTGCAATTAATCGGAAGAAGTTGCGCTTCATGCTAAGAAAGATTAATGAAGTAATTCCGTATGATCGATCAATTTGCCTTCAATAAAAGCCTGAGCGGCTTCATCAATATTCAGTAAGTCAGTGACTACAGGCTGAATGTTCAAACGTCGCATACTTTGATATGCACCCATTCCCATGCCTCCGCACAACAATGCTGTGCAATCTGCAATTGAGTTTGCCATGTTGACATGTTTGTCGTGTGAACCAGCATCCATTCCGTGACCTGCGCCATGAGCGCTTTCATCATGGGCTTCTTCATGGAACTGATTGTGGCCCATTTTACTGCGCATTTCCCGGTTGGTTACTTTGCCCTCTTCAATTGTCAATACCAAGTAATAGGGCGCGCGTCCGAAGTGCTGGCTGATGGTTTTTCCATCATCTGTAATTGCTGCAATTTTCATATTCATCTCTTTCTTTAATAATCCAGGCGAAAAATGACGGCCGCCTGGTTGTTCTCTTTCATCTGAAGGGTAAAGAACCATGAGGATCTCCCCTGGAGCGTCAGATTTGTTTTCCCAACAATGTGGAAGATGAGCTTCGAATAACAAACTATCTCCGGCGTTAAGGGTGTACGCTTCTCGTTCAATTTGGTAATCGATTACCCCACTCAAGCAATATACAAACTCAAAACCCGTGTGAACGATCATTTGATCGCCGCTACCCATGCCTGGTTGAAGCGTGACGATAAATGGTTGGACAATATTGCCTGAAAGATTCTTGCCCAAGTTTTGCATCCGTGTACTACCGAATGTTTCCTCAGGTCGGCGGCCAGCTTGGGTAAATATTACGTTTTTATCAATCTGTTCTGATTCAAAGAAGGCAGCAATTGGCACTTCCAAGGCTAAGGCCAATTGTTGCAAAGTACTAACTGATGGGGAGGATTTGCCATTTTCTACCAGACTTAATGTATTGATATTAAGTCCACTCCGTTCTGCCAAAGCACGAAGCGAAAAACCATTTTTTGTGCGCAGGTCTTTAAGTCTTTTTGCAACCACCTGCTCAGCTGAGAGAAAGTTTTCGACGCTTCTTGGATCCGCAGAATTGACACTCATATACTTATTCCACATCAAATTTCACGGGAGTGTGGCTCTTTGCGTTATAAAAAATGGGGCGGCGGGGATCAAGATTATGGATGAATGATTCTTTTTCTGCTTGATTTATATCACCGCCAATTTTTGTGTGAAAGCGAATGCCAGTAGAATTGGCGTGGACCACACAACTTGGTTCGACAGAAATTAATTTAACGACCACAATTCTCCTCTGTAAATAGCATCCCAAAATTATAGTACATTATCCTCCAATAGCAAGCCTATTATACTAATATAATGTTAATATTGATTGTTGAAAGTTCAAACAATCAGCATAAAATATTCTATTAGTATCTATTGACAATAATAGAATAGAGTGCTATCCTTTGCTTAAACGGATAAGCGAAAGGGAATTGTTATGCCAAGACACGGTAGGGGTTGGGCAATAGGAGGGAATGCGAGAGAAGTGGAGAGTCATTCTCCGCTTGTTGGATCGCTTCTGGAACCCGCGCTACTAATTTTACTTAGCAAACATCCAAGCCATGGCTACACTTTGTTGTCTGAGATAGGCGCCTTAAATATGTCGACTATTCATCCAAGCGTGGTCTATCGCACACTGCGGGAAATGGAAAATCTGGGTTGGATCTCATCGGATTGGGAAAGCGAACAGACACAAGGACCTCCCAGACGAAACTACCACCTAACAACACAAGGCGATACAGCCCTGCAATCCTGGAAACAGGAACTCGAAAAAACCGATGAAATCTTATTGAAACTTCTGGAAATGATCCAGGAAAAATGAAAGGAGAAAACCATGCCTGCCAGAGATGGTACAGGTCCATTGCGAGAAGGCTCCCGGACTGGACGTGGAATGGGAGATTGCCATTCAAATCCGAAGGAGTTAAGCCAATTCTCAAAGTTGCAAACCACGCAACCAATTCATTGGTACGGCAGAGTGTGGGATTCAACATTAGGACGTATTTTTAGACGCAGACGCGTCAATCAAACAAATCGAAAATAGATGCAATTAAAGATAAGGAGATGCAAAATGCCCGGAATGGATAAAACAGGTCCACTTGGAACAGGCCCTATAGGTAGAGGTTTAGGACCTTGCGGTGGTGGTCAATTAGGCCGTGGTCGAAGGGGTAAGTTCGGTGGTGGTAGAAACGGCTTGGGAAGGGGATTGGCTTTCGCTGCCCAAACAGACGAAAAAGAAATACTGCAGCAGCAGAAAAGTATCCTTGAAGATCAACTTTCTAAAATCAAACAACACTTGCAGGACCTTGAAAAGTAATCGCGTTTGAACAAGAAAAGCAGCGGGAAGTTCTTCTAATTCCTCTCGGTGCTTTTTTTAATTAAGTCTTTAGGAGGAGTCATTCAAGGAATTGGAACGAAGACTGACGGGGTATTCATCATCTTGCTGACCGATAGCTTTTTAAGCGAGAAAAAGTATTAGGGTGCAATTGTAGATGAAATGCCTAATAGCTTATTCATGCCTGGGGGAGATCAACAAATTCAAGTAAAATTTTTTATTAGTACTTCTGACCACAAGAACGGTCAAAAATACATTATTCAAGAACATCAGGTACATAAAAATCAGAAGGTGAAGCGATGACTTTTCCAACCGTAAATGGCGTCAACCTACTCAGACAAAAATTGACTTTGCCAAAAGATTTTCAAGGTCACCTCAACCTGCTTTTCATCCCTTTTCAACAGTGGCAGCAAGAGGAAGTAAATTCCTGGATGGGTTTGGTTGCGGGATTGGA
This sequence comes from uncultured Anaerolineaceae bacterium, assembly GCA_964391795.1. Lineage (GTDB taxonomy): Bacteria > Chloroflexota > Anaerolineae > Anaerolineales > Anaerolineaceae > Mesolinea. Next base: position 6,766 of record CAYMNM010000014.1, read on the forward strand.
AGAGCAGGTGAACGGTCTTGTCTATTACGAACTACCCACAATTCGCAGCATGAATAAGCTCTCCAAGTTGTTCATCAATGAGGGCATGCGGGCAGGTATTCCCAACCCGAAGACCCGCGAACGCACTATCACGCTTTACCTGGATAAGGCTGACTTCCGCGCGGTCTTGAATATGCAGGATGAAGAGCACATCTATGTTATTTTGGTTGACCGACAGGGCAATGAGCTCTTCCGTACCCGTGGTGGATATAGCCGCGAAGGTGAAGCTGGGTTGAAGCAGGCACTTACTGCAGAATTGCATCAGGAGATTTAGACATGTCTATCCATAGCATACTTCACCCCGCGGTTTATCACGGTTCGAAGAAAAACCCGCCTTTCTTTGAAGGTTGGTATTTCAAGATGGTTAGCGCTGATGAGCAACATAAGATTGCCATCATTCCAGGGGTGATCCTGGGCCAAGATGCGCATGCCTTTGTGCAGGTTTTGGACGGGGTGGCGGGCACAACGGCTTACACCACTTATCCAATGACGGCATTTCAGGCGGAGGAACGCCGTTTTGACATCCGGATTGGTGAAAACCGATTTAATGAGAAGCATATATCGCTTGAGCTGAATTCGTCGGAGTGTCAATTAAGCGGTGAAGTGCAGATGGGCGCACTAAACCCCTGGCCGGTAACTTTACTTTCGCCTGGCATCATGGGTTGGTATGCCTGGGTGCCACGCATGGAGTGCTACCACGGGGTGCTCAGCTTTGCGCATAGTTTGCAAGGCACGCTGACCCTGAACGGCAAGGTAATGGATTTTAGCGGTGGGAAAGGCTACATTGAGAAGGATTGGGGCCAGGCTTTCCCCTCGGCCTGGGTTTGGTTTCAGAGCAATCATTTTGCCGGGGCTTCAGCATGCATCACAGCTTCGGTGGCGGTCATTCCCTGGGGTGGGCGCACTTTCAGGGGCTTCATTGTTGGTTTTTGGCTGAACGGAACGCTTCATCGCTTCGCCACCTATAGCGGGGCGCACATCAACGCGCTGCAAATCTATGATGACCATGTAGATTGGGCCTTGCGGAACCAGGAGCATCGCCTGTTTCTGAAAGCATCCCGGGTTGAGGGTGGTTTGCTGCGCGGCCCAACCCGCCAGGATATGGGCCAGCGGGTGATGGAAACCCTGAATGCCACCGTCGAGGTGCGGCTCGAAACCCTCACAGGCCAGGTGCTGTTTGAGGGCCTCGGCGAGCACACCGGCCTGGAAGTGATGGGCGACCTGCCGCGGCTGTTGCAGCGCTGATAGGCTTTAAATATCTGGGATTGCGAGTTGGGTTCTCAGGTAAAAAAAATACAGACTATAGGTGTATGGCTTTACATCTTAATAGCGGTGAAATATTCTTTGTCTGTCCTTTGGTCAAATCTTAAAAAGTTAAGCCTTGGGAGCGTCCTCTGCGGCTACTTGGTTGCCAGCGCCTGATGGGAATGAGGCTTTAAATTTTCTATTCCGCTTAATGAAATTCAAATTGCTTCCCTGTAATACCTCCTCATATTATCTTTTTCCAACAATAATATAAAAGTTGTCTTATCGAGTAGAAGGCTTCCAAGGGTATCTCAGTGCTATAATAAAAATACTATTTGTGAATGGAATCTCGGTTTTGAAATAACAAGTTACTGAGTTTTCTGGATACCATAGGGGGTCAGTCAGTTGGCATCCGAAAATCTTAAATCAGGGTGAGGATATTTTTTTCTCACAGCAGAAGAAGATGAGCTTACCAAAATAGAACGGGAGGATCCACTATGTACAAAAATTCTTTTCCAACAAAAATATTCCTTACATTTGTGCTCCTGATCATTTTCCTTGCCACAACAGCTTGTGGTTCAAATACAACTGCACCTGCACAGCCCGCAGAAAGCAGTCAGGAGCAAGTTCAAGCTCAACCTTCAGAGGCGCCTGAAGCTATCAAAGCTCCAGAACCCACAAAAGCACCTGAGCCAACCAGCACCCCTGAACCAACCCATACACCTGAGCCGACCAGCACCCCTGAACCTACCAGTACACCTGAACCAACGGCAACGGCGGTTCCCAAACCAATGGGACTCTCCAGAGACAATCCATTCCCCCGTGAAGATGTAGTGTCTGCCCCTAATTGGGATATTCAAGTCCTTGAAATTAAGCGAGGTGAAGCTGCCTGGCAAGATCTACAAACCGCGCAGATGTTCAACTCAGCTGCTTCTGAAGGCATGGAATACATCCTTGTAAAAATCCGGGCAAAAACCACATACACAGATAGTGATGAACATGGCATTAGCAGTTGTGATTTTGAAATTACGGGCGACAGACTTGTAAATTACAATTGCTTCTCTGCCCTTGTTGTCGTTCCGGACCCTCAACTTGACGCGAAATTATATGCAGGTGGAGAGACCGAAGGTTGGGTGGCGTTCTCAGTGGGTCAAGGCGAAAATAACTTAATCCTGGTATTTGATGAAAGCTATGATTTCGACCCAGAGAATCGACGCTATATTGCCATTGATGATGGCGCGTCCATTGAAATTTCACCAGACCTGGCTGCAATAGAACCTACGGATGCTGGCAAGGATCGTAATGCGCCAGCCCCAATCACCGAAATCGTGAGAACTGAAGATTGGGAATTTTTGATCGTTGAAGTCATTCGCGGTGAAGAAGCCTGGAATATGGTTCTGGAAGCCAATCAGTTTAACGATCCGCCAAAAGATGGCTTTGAATATATTGCTGTAAAAGTGTATGTTCGAAATATTGGCGACGATGATAACCCGGCAAGCATGGATGGCTTGTTCTTCAAATCCACTGGTAGCGCGGGTGTTCTCTATGATTCACCATTTATGGTCGATCCAGACCCGCCCCTTTCAACTTCTCTTTATCCAGGTGGTGAATCCGAAGGCTGGGTAATTTTGGAAGCAGCTGTAGGCGAGACTGAGATGAAACTTGTTTTTGACCCGCTATTTGATTTTAGCGGAGACAACAAGCGTTTCATTTCACTTGAACCATAAGAAGGATTTTAGAGGAAAAGTCTGCTTATCAGATTGTGTGCATAGGTTCCTGAGGATCAGTACCTAAACCTGACCAGACAAAACTTGGCCTTTTTCAAATGTATCAAGCAGTGAGGGCACATTTTGCAGTCCCTTTGCTCAAAATGAGATATTGTTGAGTTGATGGTTTTACCTGGACGGCTTCAATTTGCTTGGAATACATTTGGGATTATCCAAAAAGGAAACAGGTGGGAACAACCCAATACCCATGAGTGTGATCGTCTTGCCTGGTGGATATAATTGGTACAAGAAGAGGTTGCTCCACAACATGCATAAGCTTTGGAAACGAATCATTCTGTCAGTTGTTATTTTTTTGGTGGCCCTCACAGTGGGGTTTGTTGGCTGGGCTTTGACCCCCCTGGGGCCTGGGCCGTCAGCCCTGGCCGCGTTACAGCCTGATACCCTTGTGTCAGTGGCCTCAGAAAATGGGTGGACAGTTTTTCGCCCCAGTTCCATGCCAGCTCAGACCGGTTTTATCTTTTACCCGGGCGGGCGGGTGGACTACCGGTCTTACGCACCCATCCTGAGGTCCATCGCCGAAAGCGGATTTTTGGTTGTACTGGTGCCTATGCCGCTTTCAATGGCCTTCTTCGCCCCTGAAAAGGCCGATGAAGTCTTTGACGCATTTCCGGAAATTGAAAAATGGGCGCTTGGTGGGCACTCATTGGGGGGTGCCATGGCTGCACGCTACGTTTTTAGGCATCCTGAAAAGGACCTGGGGCTGGTGCTATGGGGTTCTTACCCGGCCGATAGCGACTCGCTGGCAGATCGCAATATTTCAGCGCTTTCAGTTTACGGCAGTGAAGACGGCTCGGTGGAAAAAATTGAGGCATCGGACAGGCTTTTACCCTCCGGTACAAGCTGGCTGCGCATTGAAGGCGGCAACCATGCCCAATTTGGCGATTACGGCCTGCAGCCAGGGGACGGTCAGGCCAGCATCAGCCCTCAGGCGCAGTGGGATTTGGCATCTTCAGCCACGGGCAAATTCTTGAAGAGTCTCACACCCAAGTGAACCGGGCTTTCCGGTTTGTTATCAGAAAAAGAATGGATTACAAAAGTACATCGCCAGCTTTTGCCGCTGGCGATGATGTTTAATCTCATATTGAAACTGTCACCTACGAATAGCTAGACTTAGAAGGAACCATCCTTAAGAGCGTGTTTGACAGCATCAGCAGCGAGTTTGCCAGTGACGATTGAGATCGGCAACCCGGAAGGGCTGAAAGTCCACTGCCCGCACTGGAAGATATCTTCAGAGGGAGTCTTGATTGAGTTCGCGATTTTGGTGAAGCGGGCTTCAGCAGGCATTTGTTTGTTGGTGAAGGCCCAACCGGTAATGGCACCTTGGGCGTTGCCGGTTTCGCGCTCGATGGTGAGTGGGGTGGAGCACATGCTGAAGGCAAGATTTTTGCCTAATTCCGGGAATAAGCAACCCTCAAGAACCTGCAGGATTTTGTCTGTGCAAAACTGTTTGAACTCTTCGTAATAACCCTCATCAGCAACCCGCCGCACCAGGCGGTAATCCATCAAGGAGCTGATGATCACGCCCGTTTTGCCTTCAGGTGCAAGAGATGGGTCCCTCAGTGCCGGGCAGGAGATCTCGTAGGTAGTTCGGGCAAAGTAATCGCCAACCCACTTAAGCAGGACTTCTTTACCCTGGGTGGCGGCCTGCTGCCAATCCTCCATGAAGGACAGGCTATTGGTGGTCGGGGTGTAGAAAGCATGCGCGCCACAGATATTTTCAAAATAATCGCGGTCCAGGTTGGCTCCAACGAAGAGGGTCAGAATAGAATCTCCGCCCTCACCTTGCTCCGCCAACTGGCGTTGGTTTGCGATTTGTGGGCTTGATTGGTCATTGACTGCCCCGTATAGTGCTTTTTGGTCGGCTGCCCATACCAGTTTCTTATATCCAAAAGTCTCGCCATCCGCGGTAGTAACCTCTCGTTTTGCAGTATCGACCTTCTTGACGGCGGTTTGCAGTTTAACTTCACCACCAGCCCCCAAAAAGTAGTCAGTCATTTTTTGGGCAAGCGTGCCGGTACCACCCTTGGGATAGCGATAATCGAGATAGAGACCAAAGTAACTGAGTGCGAAAAAGGTGGGTGTATCCTTGAAAAAGTGTTGCGCAATCATATCGATGAGGGCTTGATTGTTAGTGAATTTGCGCAGGTATTGGTTGACAGGCATATCCAGGCGCAGAGCTTTGCCAATATTCAGCGAATACTTAACCAGCCATGGCAGTAGCGTTTTGAAGAGATATTGCGGGTCCTGCATATTTTCAATGAAGAGTGGATTATCGATGCCGTAAAGCACATCCATATAGCCCATGACCTTCTTGATTTCCTCGGTGATCTTAACGATGTCGGCCGTGTTCTCCGGGAAGATACCGGTGAGCATGGCTGCGTAGCTTTTCAGGCTCTCGCGTGAGGTGATCCTGGCCCATTGCTCTCCGATGCCGATTGAAACAGGATTGCTGGTACATTCGAGGTCGATGCCCAGGTTTTTGAGCATCGGGAAAATGATGCCCGAGTTTTCAAAAGCCCGAATGCCGGCATCAAAGGCAAAACCTTCATGCCAGAAGGTATTCACCAGGCCACCCGTTTTGGACCCTTTTTCGCAAAGCAGGGTTCGGTATCCGTAGCGGCTAAGATAAGCCGCGCTGGTCAGCCCTGCCAACCCCCCGCCGACTACAATGGCATCATATTCTTTGTTCACTTTTTCACCTCATCGAGATAAGCAATTACCTTACAAATTTCAACTGGAGCGTCTTCTTCCCTGGCGCAAATGCAGTTGGATTCATACTCAGCCAGTTTGGAGGCATCCACCGGGGTTTTGGCCCAGACTTTGCGAGCACCAACAAAATTACCAACCGCAACACGCCGCATGATGCCGCGAATATCGGTAGGTTCACTGTTTGTGCAGGAGGGATATTCACAGAAACGGCAGCGCATGGCACTGTGCATTATAGCTTTATCTTCTTCACTTGC